>NZ_LZLL01000266.1:0-688 GCF_001669335.1 Mycobacterium sp. 1245852.3
ATCGCGGTGGGGTGGCTCCTCGGTTACCTGATGCGCACCCAGCGGTTGCTGCTGGCCGAACAGATTGCGGCGCAGGACATGCTGGCCGAACACGCCGCCGCCGACGAACGGCGGCGCATCGCGCGCGAAGTGCACGACGTCATCGCCCATTCGCTCAGCATCACCCTGCTGCACGTGACCGGCGCGCGCCGCGCGCTGCAACAGGATCGCGACGTCGACGACGCGGTCGAGGCTTTAGAACAGGCCGAGCGACTCGGCCGCCAGGCGATGGCCGACATCCGTCGTACCGTCGGGCTGCTCGACAACTGGCCGACCAAGGCCGCGCAAACCGTGCCCGAACCCGGTATCGACGACATCGCGCTGCTGGTCGAGGGTTTCCAGCGGGCCGGCCTGGCCGTCGCGCTGTGCGTCGAAGGGCCCACCGATCACGTCTCGGCCGCGGTCGGCCTCGCGCTGTACCGCATCACCCAGGAATCGCTGGCCAACATCGCCAAGCATGCGCCCGAGTCGAAAGCCGGTGTGGTGCTCGACATTTCACCCGCATCGGCGAGGCTCGCCGTCACCAACCTGCTACCCGCCGCGGTGCCGGCCACCCGGTCACCCGAAGGGCGCGGTTTGCGCGGCATGCGCCAGCGCGTCGAGCTGCTCGGCGGGGCCATCGACGTCGGCCCCACCCGCGACGGGTGGT
>NZ_LZLL01000267.1:0-902 GCF_001669335.1 Mycobacterium sp. 1245852.3
ATTGGTTCGGGTCCTGCTGGGTATACCGCGGCGTTGTATGCGGCGCGGGCGCAGTTGGCGCCGGTGGTGTTTGAGGGGACGTCGTTTGGTGGGGCGTTGATGACGACCACCGAGGTGGAGAATTTCCCGGGTTTTCGCGACGGGATCACGGGCCCGGAGTTGATGGATCAGATGCGTGAGCAGGCGCTGCGCTTTGGGGCCGATCTGCGGATGGAAGACGTCGAATCCGTCTCGTTGCAGGGTCGAATCAAGTCGGTGACCACGGCCGAGGGTGAGACGGTGCGCGCGCGGGCGGTGATCTTGGCCATGGGTGCGGCGGCCCGGTATTTGGGGGTGCCCGGGGAGCAGGAGTTGTTGGGTCGCGGGGTGTCCTCGTGTGCGACCTGTGATGGGTTCTTTTTCAAGGACCAGGACATCGCGGTGATCGGGGGTGGGGACTCGGCGATGGAGGAGGCCACCTTTTTGACCCGCTTTGCCCGCAGTGTGACGTTGGTGCATCGGCGTGCGGAGTTTCGGGCGTCGCGGATCATGCTCGAACGGGCCAAGGCCAACGACAAGATCACCATCCTGACGAACAAGGCGGTCGAGGCCGTTGAGGGTGAGTCCACGGTGACGGGTTTGCGGGTGCGCGACACGCTCAGCGGTGAGGTGTCGACGTTGCCGGTGACCGGGGTGTTCGTGGCCATCGGGCATGACCCGCGTTCGGAGTTGGTGCGTGAGGTGGTCCAGACCGACCCCGACGGTTATGTGCTGGTGCAAGGCCGCACCACGAGTACGTCGATTGAGGGGGTGTTCGCCGCCGGGGACCTGGTGGATCGCACCTACCGCCAAGCCATCACCGCCGCGGGCAGCGGCTGCTCGGCCGCCATCGACGCCGAACGCTGGCTCGCCGACCACGAAGA
>NZ_LZLL01000268.1:0-5320 GCF_001669335.1 Mycobacterium sp. 1245852.3
GTTCAACAACTACAAAGCGTCATACTTGCGTATGTGACCAGCGCTGCCGGGACTTCGGGTACTGCAATTACGTCGCGGGTGCATTCGCTGAACCGACCCAACATGGTCAGCGTCGGCACCATCGTCTGGCTTTCCAGCGAGCTGATGTTCTTTGCTGGCCTCTTCGCGATGTACTTCACCGCTCGCGCCCAATCGGGCGGAAAGTGGCCGCCGCCGCCGACCGAGCTGAACCTATACCAGGCCGTCCCCGTGACATTGGTGCTGATCGCGTCGTCGTTTACCTGCCAGATGGGGGTGTTCGCGGCCGAGCGCGGCGACGTGTTCGGGCTGCGCCGCTGGTACGTGCTCACCTTCCTGATGGGCCTGTTCTTCGTTTGCGGACAGGGCTACGAGTACTACCACCTGGTGACGCACGGGACCACCATCCCCGGCAGCGCCTACGGCAGCGTGTTCTACCTGGCGACCGGGTTCCACGGTTTGCACGTCACCGGCGGATTGATCGCCTTCATCTTCTTGCTGGCCCGCACCGCGATGAGCAAGTTCACGCCGGCGCAGGCGACGGCCAGCATCGTCGTCTCGTACTACTGGCATTTCGTCGACATCGTGTGGATCGCGCTGTTCGCCGTGATCTATTTCATCCGATGAGCAGGCGCTGGACGAACAGGAGTGCTCGGTTGAAGAAACTGGGATCGACCCGATCCGGTGCGGCCAAGGCGCCGCAGGCGCAGCGCGACCGTTCGCGGCGCCGGCTGCGTCGCCGGCTGTCCGGCGGCCTGCTGCTGCTGATCGCGCTGACCATCGCCGGTGGCCTGGCCGCCATCCTGACGCCGCGGCCGCAGGTGGCCGTCGCGGACGAGTCGAACTCGGCGCTGCTGCGCACCGGCAAGCAGCTGTTCGACACGTCGTGCGTGTCCTGCCACGGCGCGAACCTGCAGGGCGTGCCCGACCGGGGGCCGAGCCTGATCGGCGTCGGCGAGGAAGCCGTCTACTTCCAGGTGTCCACCGGCCGGATGCCCGCGATGACCGGCGAGGCGCAGGCGCCGCGCAAGGAACCGATCTTCGACGAGGCGCAGGTCGACGCCCTGGGCGCCTACGTGCAGGCCAACGGCGGCGGCCCGACGACGGTGCGCAACCCGGACGGCACCCTGGCGATGCGCTCGCTGCGCGGCCAGGACCTGGGACGCGGCGGTGACCTGTTCCGGCTGAACTGCTCGTCGTGCCACAACTTCACCGGCAAGGGCGGGGCGCTGTCGTCGGGTAAGTACGCGCCGGACCTCGAGCCCGCCAATGAGCAGCAGATCCTGGCGGCCATGCGGACCGGTCCGCAGAACATGCCGAAGTTCTCCGACCGTCAGCTGTCGTTCGAGGCCAAGAAGGACATCATCGGCTACATCAAGGCGGTGACCGAGGAGCGCCAGCCGGGCGGTTACGGCCTCGGCGGATTCGGGCCCGCACCCGAGGGCATGGCCGCCTGGATCATCGGGATGGTCGCCGCCATCGGGCTGGCACTGTGGATTGGGGCACGAGCATGAGCCGCGCCGAGACGATGCAGAGCGAAGCGATGAGGAGGAGCGGCGCAAATGAGTGAGGCGGACGTTCGCGGCTCTGACACCGGCGGGAGCCCGCAGGGCACCGGCGAGCGCGAGCCCGATGACGCGGCCCTGGCCGCCATGTCGCAGCAGGAACTGGTGGCCCTGGGCGGCAAGCTGGATGGCGTCGAGACGGTGTTCAAGGAGCCCCGCTGGCCGATCGAGGGCACCAAGGCCGAGAAGCGCGCCGAGCGTGGCGTCGCCGTCTGGCTTTTGCTGGGCGGGTTCTTCGGCCTGGCGCTGCTGCTGATCTTCTTGTTCTGGCCGTGGGAGTACAAGCCGAAGGAGGAGGCCGGCAGCTTCCTCTATGACCTGGCCACCCCGCTCTACGGGCTGACGTTCGGGATGGCGATCCTGTCGATCGGCGTCGGCGTCATCCTGTACCAGAAACGCTTTATCCCGGAAGAGATTTCGATCCAGGACCGCCACGACGGCGCCTCGCGCGACGTCGACCGCAAGACGGTGGTGGCGAACCTGGCCGACGCGTATCAGGGATCGACGGTCGGGCGGCGCAAGCTGATCGGCCTTTCGCTGGGGATGGGGCTGGGCGCGTTCGGCCTGTCCACCCTGGTCGCGTTTGCCGGCGGACTGATCAAGAACCCGTGGAAGCCGGTGGTGCCGACCGCCGACGGCAAGAAGGCCGTGCTGTGGACCTCGGGGTGGACCCCGCGCTATCACGGCGAGACCATCTATCTGGCGCGCGCGACGGGCTCGGCCTCCACCTCGCCGTTCGTCAAGATGCGCCCCGAAGACCTCGACGCCGGCGGCATGGAAACCGTCTTCCCGTGGCGCGAGTCCGACGGGGACGGCACCACCCCCGAATCGCAGGAGAAGCTGCGGGCCATCAACCAGGGTGTGCGAAACCCGGTGATGCTCATCAGGATTCGGCCCACCGACATGGGCCGCGTGGTCAAACGGCAGGGCCAGGAGAGCTTCAACTTCGGTGAGTTCTTCGCCTACACCAAGGTGTGCTCGCACCTGGGCTGCCCCGCATCGCTGTACGAGGAGCAGTCCTACCGGATCCTGTGCCCGTGCCACCAGTCGCAGTTCGACGCGCTGCACTTCGCCAAGCCGATTTTCGGGCCGGCCGCGCGTGCGTTGGCGCAACTGCCGATCACCATCGACACCAACGGGTATCTGGTCGCCAACGGTGACTTCGTCGAGCCCGTCGGACCGGCATTCTGGGAGAGGACGACAACATGAGTCCGAAACTGAGTCCCCCGAAGATCGGCGATGTCCTGGCCCGTCAGGGCGAGGACATCGACACGCGTTATCACCCGTCGGCCGCGGTGCGCAGACAGCTCAACAAGGTCTTCCCCACGCACTGGTCGTTCCTGCTGGGCGAGATCGCGATGTACAGCTTCATCGTGCTACTGCTCACCGGCGTCTACCTGACGCTGTTCTTCGATCCGTCCATGGCCGAGATCACCTACAACGGCGCCTATCAGCCGCTGCGCGGCGTGGACATGTCGAAGGCCTTCGCGTCGACCCTCGACATCTCCTTCGAGGTGCGCGGCGGATTGTTCGTGCGTCAGGTCCACCACTGGGCCGCGCTGATCTTCTCCGCGTCGATCATGGTGCACCTGGCCCGCATCTTCTTCACCGGCGCCTTCCGGCGGCCACGTGAGGCCAACTGGGTCATCGGTTCGCTGCTGCTGATCCTGGCCATGTTCGAGGGCTACTTCGGCTACTCGCTGCCCGACGACCTGTTGTCCGGCATCGGGTTGCGCGCCGCGCTGTCCTCGATCACGTTGGGCATGCCGGTGATCGGCACCTGGCTGCACTGGGCCCTGTTCGGCGGTGACTTCCCCTGCGGTGGCGTCGGAAACGAATGCGCCACAGCGGGTTACATCATCCCGCGGATGTACGCCCTGCACATCCTGCTGCTGCCCGGGATCATCCTGGCCCTGATCGGGCTGCACCTGGCCATGGTGTGGTTCCAGAAGCACACCCAGTTCCCCGGCCCCGGCCGCACCGAGCACAACGTGGTCGGCGTGCGCGTGATGCCGGTGTTCGCGGTCAAGTCCGGCGCGTTCTTCGCCGCGATCGTCGGCGTGCTGGGCCTGCTCGGTGGTCTGCTGCAGATCAACCCGATCTGGAACCTGGGCCCCTACAAGCCATCTCACGTCTCGGCCGGTTCGCAGCCGGACTTCTACATGATGTGGACCGAAGGCCTGGCCCGCATCTGGCCGCCGTGGGAGTTCTACTTCTGGCACCACACCATCCCGGCGGTGGTCTGGGTGGCGCTGATCATGGGTGGGGTGTTCGGTCTGCTGATCGTCTACCCGTTCCTGGAGAAGCGGTTCAGCGGTGACTATGCGCACCACAACCTGCTGCAGCGCCCGCGCGACGTGCCGGTGCGCACGTCGATCGGCGCCATGGCGATCGCGTTCTACATGTTGCTGACGCTGTGCGCGATGAACGACATCATCGCGTTCAAGTTCGACATCTCGCTGAACGCGACGACGTGGATCGGGCGCATCGGCATGGTGATCGTGCCGCCGGTGGTCTACTTCATCACCTATCGGTGGTGCATCGGACTGCAGCGCAGCGACCGCGCGGTGCTCGAGCACGGCATCGAGACCGGCATCATCAAGCGGCTGCCGCACGGCGCCTACATCGAGCTGCACCAGCCGCTGGGCCCGGTCGACGACCACGGCCACCCGCTGCCGCTGGCGTACCAGGGTGCGCCCCTGCCCAAGAAGATGAACAAGCTGGGCTCGGGCGGATCCCCCGGTAGTGGCAGCTTCCTGTTCGCCGACCCGGCGTCCGAGGACGCGGCGCTGCGGGAGGCGGCGCACGGCTCCGAGCAACGCGCCCTGACCGCGCTGCGCGAGCACCAGGACGGCCTCAACGGCTCGACGAACGGTTCCACCAACGGCTCGACCAACGGCGAGCACTAGCTAGCCCGGACGGCCCGGCTCCTCATCGGCTTCTTCGTGGCCGACGCGGGAGCCGGGCAAATCCTGCACCCGGTCGCGTTGCTTGCGTTGCCCGGTTGCGTTGAGCGCGCCCACAACGCGAGACGTAAACCATTGCGGCGACGCACGGCGTGTCGTCGCAACGGTTTGCGTGTCGAGTGCGCTGACGCGACGGGTCCGGCACATCCTCCCCCGCCTGCCAACCCCGTTGCGGTCGGCGGCTACTGGTCGGCGACGACGCCGCGCAGCTGGCGGATGTGCAGCCACTCGACCACCGGCATCGCGGCGGTGATGACGCCGGCGAGCCCGTAGCCGAGCCAGGACGCGCCGTCGTGTCCGACCGCCATCAGGTAGGTCGCCGCCGCGACCGCGATCAGCGCCGTGCCCATGGTGCCGGTCAGTATCACGGTGCCGCGCAACCACACTCGGTCGACCGCCTCGCCCGACCACTCGGCGCCCGATACCGGCGCCGTTTGCACCGTGGCGGCTCGCTCGGGTTTGGTGCGCAGGGCGCCGGTCCCCAGCTGCACCGCAGGTCGTGACGGCCCGCGTGCCGGCGCGGTCATCGCCTGAGCGGCCGGCTCGGACTGCGATATCCGGCGGGCCCGCAACAGGATCGGGATGGCGCCCGCGATGATCAGGGCCGAGACGATGATGACCGCGTACAGCACCCAGGTGGTGTGCGGGCTGCTGGCCGCCTTGTGAAAGCCCCTGCCCAGATCCGCCAGGGCGACGGCGGCCGCCACGCTGACGCCCAGCAGCACCAGGTAAATGGCGGCGCACGCGCCGATCAGGATGCGGTCGATGACC
>NZ_LZLL01000269.1:0-7721 GCF_001669335.1 Mycobacterium sp. 1245852.3
TGCGACATCGGGGCGAGCCTGTTCGTCCGGGAGATGCCGACCGACGGAACCTGCCGGCGGCACCTGGGCGACGAAGACTTGCTGGCCTACGGGCAACTCGGCACGTTCGCCGAATATGCGGTGCTCTCGGAGAGGTCGGTCATCAAGATCGACGACGCGATCCCGTTCCATGCCGCTTCGCTCGTCTCGTGCGGGGTCAGCACCGGCTGGGGCTCCGCGACGGTCTCGGCGGGCACCGAACCGGGCGACACCGTCGTCGTCCTCGGCGCCGGTGGTGTCGGGATGAACGCCCTGCAAGGGGCGCGCGCCGTGGGTGCGAAGTACGTCGTCGCGGTGGATCCGGTTGACTCCAAGCGGGATTCGGCCAAGATCTTCGGCGCCACCCACACCGCCGCCTCCGCGCAGGACGCGATACCGCTGGTCAACGAGATCACCGCGGGGCTGATGGCGGACCGCGTCGTCGTCTGCCCCGGCGTGGTGCATGTCGACTTGCTGCCGCTGGCGATGGCGCTGCTGCGCAAGGGCGGGGTCTGCGTGCTCACCGGCATCACCCCGTTCACCGAACCGCCGGTTCCGCTGGTGCTGCAGGAGATGACGCTGTCGGCCAAACAACTGCGCGGCGCGCTGTACGGCGGGATGAATCCGCGCACCAGCGTGCCGATGCTGTTGTCGCTGTATCAGGCCGGCGCGGTGAAACTCGACGAGTTGGTCACCCGCCACTATCGGCTCGACCAGATCAACGAGGCGATGGCAGACCTGCGCGAGGGCCGCAACATTCGCGGCGTCATCGATTTCGCCGGCGTGTGACCACGGGCGCGGACTCGTCCCAGCGGCTCAACCGGACTCGAAGTGCCCGCGGATGCCGGCAAGCATCTTGACGTGCGCCTTGACCGCTTCGCGGATGGTCACCCCGGCCAACAGCCGCGGGGCGGTGATCGAAATCCGCTCGGTGATCCGGGTGCCGCCGTCGACCGGATCGAAACTCACCGTGCCGCGCAACCGGACCCCGGGTGACTGGTCGGCCTCGGTCAGCACGTCGCCGCTGACGGGCACCCGCAGCCGGGCGTGATACCCGGTGCGAATGGTGAACGGCCCCAATGGGATCCGGTCGACGACGCGGTAGGCCTGCTGATAGCCGTCGGGGGTTTCGCTGCGGGACACCGTTTCCACGGACACGATCAGCGGATGCACCAGCTTGATGTTGTCCAGATCCACGTAGAAGCCGCGGACGGCGTCGGGTGGCGCGGGCACGTGTTCGCTCAGTGTCCGATCGGCGTGGACGAACACCAACGACCGTGCCCGCGAATGTAACGTCACGGCGACATTCTGCCGGTTTGTTCGCCGTGGCGTTACGCTCGGCGCGGGTCAGCGCCAAGCCGACCGCACGTAACGGTCTATTCCCTCACTTGCGGAATTGACCTAACGTGTCAGGAATGGAGGCAGATGTAACTCCGGAGTCGGTGTCGGTCGAGAACTTGCACTCGGGCGACCCGATCACCGATTGTGGTCAGCGGTACATAGTTCTCGAATCGAAATCCTTCAGCGATAGCTGCGTGGTGCTCGAGCTGGAGTCCAGGGTGGATCACCAGCTGCAGGTCATCGAGAAGTCCTTCCCGATGGGATACCAGGTAGGCAGGGCGAACCACCGAATCCTGTAGCGAATTCCCGTCGCCCGAATATTGCGCGAGTAGCCGGTCGACGGCTACCGCGCTTTCGTGTTTTCGGGCTTCAGATTTCGCGGAGTGGCCGGATGTCGTTGCGATCCTCGCCCGTTCACTGGAAGGCGATGACGTGGGCCAGGCCATCCTTGTCGATGACGACGCACTGGTTAGGAAAGCCGAAATGGTCGCTCACGGCGCCGCCGGGCGGGAACAGGGCCTCCGAAATAGGTGACAGTTCCCAGGATTGGGTTTGGCCGCTGAAGGTGTACTGCATGACGCGGCCGTCGTTGTCGACGGCGAAGCCGACCACCTCACTGTTGTTGCTGGCCAGCGCAGCCACGGGCCGAGCGGTCGTGGGGAAGCTCGCCCCCGCGAGCACGTCGATTCGCGGGGAGTCGAACTCGGTCTTGGCCCGCATCGAGATCACCGTGAGCGCACCGGCGGCGTTGACGGCGAAGGCACTCCTCAGCGGCGCGAGCACCGGCTGCGGGGCACCGGGCGGCCGGAAAGTCACCCCTGCCAGGTCGCTGATGAATGCGCCCTGGGCATAGGCACCCGGCGGGGTCACCGGCTGGGTCGCCCAGCCCTGGTTGGGCGCGCGGAAGATGCCGGTCAATCGGCCCTGGGTGTCCACACAGAAGGCGGTCTGAACATCGAAGACGGTCGGCTTGCTGATTCGGGCGCCCGGCGGGAATGCCGGCGCGCCGACAACCGGACGCACGGACGGCGGCGCCGGGGTTTCGCTGATCACAACCTCCATCAGGGTTCCGTTTGCGTCGATGGCCAGTGTCGACAAGGTGCCGGCGGCGACCTCCATCGGCATGGTCATCGGCTGGCCGGCGACGAACTTCGCCCCGGCGACCGCCTGGATGGTGGCCTGGCCGAACGGCTGGGCCGCCGGCAACCAGATCACCTTGAGCACACCGTCGGCGTTCACGGTCAGGCACACCGAGACGAACGGGCGGGTGACGTGACCGCCGGGCGCGAACCCGCCCCCGCCGAGCTGGGCGATCTGGTTCGGTGACTGCCCGCGCGGCGCCCACACGACGGTGAGCGCGCCGTTCACGTCGACGGCCAGCAGCCCGTCGTCGGTGGCGTCGAGTTCGGTGATCTGGTTGGCGAAGCCGCCCGGATGGAAGCTGGCCCCGGAGACGGTCGACAGGGCCTGGCCGTTAACCGGCAGCACCGTCATCCGGCCCTGGTTGTCCACCACGACACCGTTGGGGCTGACATAGGCGTCGACGGGGAACATCGCGCCCTTGGTGTCGATCGTGCTCGTCTTCCAGCCCGGGCCCGGCGGGGTCACCGGCGCCGGCGGTGCCGGGGCACGGGTGAAGACGATGGGCTGCGGCTCGGTCAGCGGCGGTGTGCATTTCTGCGGGTCGAAAAATTGGGGCGAGTCGAATTGGCCCTTCGACAGCCGCACCGCGTGGTCGATCACCGCGTTGATCAGCGCGGTGTAACTCGCCGACGCGGCGGCCAGCACGGCGTTGGGAGGAAGGCCGGTGAAGAATTGGGGGTTCGTCCGGGCGAAATCGGCGTCGTTGCGGGATTGGATGTAGCGCATCTTGTGGTCGCGGGCGTCGGCGAGGGCGGCCCGGAAGTCGTCGCGCTCCTCGGGAGTAGGCAGGGGCAGGGGCAGCGTGTCGTAGGTGGCCACCTCGGTTTCGAACGCGACCGGGTTGTCCTTGGCGATCTGCGGGAATTGGTGGTAGCGCGCGGCAATCTCGTCGATGGTGACCGTCGGGGAGATGGTCTCTCCGCTCCCGGCGCGTTGATACATCGTCGCGGTGTATTCCGATCGGGTCGCGGCGCTGGTGTTGGCGGTGTTGAACTGTGCTTTGAAGTCCGCCGAGGCGACCAGCATGTCGGCCGCGGCGTTCAGTGAGGTCGCCAGGTTCGTCTGGGTCACCGTCGACTGGGAGGTGATGCGGATGACCGCGTAGAACTCGCCTCCGGTCTGCAGGCCGCGCACGAAGCTGTCGCCGAACGCGCGGGTGAAGGTATCTTCACCCTCACTCGTGTTCAGCAAAGCTGCGGCATCCGGTTTGACAACGAAGTTTTGGCCGCGGGTCAACGGATTCTTCACCACGCACCGAGCAAGTAGGAACGTCGAGGTCGAGTTGATGTTGGTTTGCTCGGAGAAGCTGGCTTTGGCTGAGGCTGAGAAGAACTCGTAGCGGCCTTGCAGAGAAAAGGACATCGACATCTTGTCCATGAGTTCTTCCTGCGAGTTGACGATGGTGATCTCCGCAGTTACTTCCTGACCGGAGGCGGCCGGATCGGCGCCGACGGTGAAACCTTGCAGGGCGGTGCCCACGGCCTGGCCGGTATGGCTGTTGAATCCCATGCCGATCGATTCGTTGTGAAATGCCAGCGTCCGGATCTGGTCGATCGGTGTTGCGGCGGCGGTGGTTTCAGAACTGGTCATGAATACTCCTGGTGGGTGAACTGAAAGTGAGGCGTGGCCGGCGTCGTCGGATGTCGTGCCGGTGAGCTAGGGCTGCGCGGCGACCGAGCATTCGCCGACGATGACGTTGCCCAGATCGATCGGGCCGGATCCATTGATAACCAGGCTCATCCGATAGTCGCCCGCGGGCAGGTTGAACGTCAGCGACCGCATCGCGCTCTGCCCAGGCAGCAGCGGATCGCACGACAGTGATTGGCTGTCGCCGCTGCCCTGATCATCGAGGTCGAAGATGTCCTGGTAGTCGGTGGAGGTGTCGGCGCCGACATTCTTTTCCTGCCAGAAGACGGTGAAATCACCGCCAGCGCAGGGATTTACCGGATCGGTGACGAAGGTGACCTGCTGGTCGAAAACGATGGTTGCGGGCACGGCTGTCGCCTTTCGGGGCTTGCAATTCGCCAGCGGTTGGCGTGCTGGTTGCCCTCGATGCTGTCCGCACCCGCACTTCGGTCGATAGCGTAGTGCGCTACTCGGTTCGGGCTCTCAGGCGGACAGACCGGCGGCATCCAGGACCGCCCAGAGCACCTCGGGATGGCGGATGTCACTGTGCGCGCCGCTGAACGCCGACTGGTTGGCGCAGATGATCTGGTTGCTGTCCAGCGCGTAGAACTTGCCGGACTCAAACCCGTATCGTGAGCCCACTGGCGCCAGTGGCACCTTGATGGGGGCGGGGTCGCGCTGATATCCGTCGTGGCCCATCGCTCCCCACCGGTAGGTCAGGTCGGCCGCGGACTCGCTGTCTTGGCGGCTGAGCATGCTCGCCGTCGGATACCACCATCCGACGGCGCGGTCGGCGGCGGTGAACGTCGACAGCAACGGACCGTCGACCCGGTCGCCATAGCCGGATAGGGCACCGGAGCGGCCCGGGTCGAACGGCAGGGTGTCGGCGAAGCTGAAGTGGGAGAACGCGCCCTGGATCAGGGTCAGCGACTTCACCGGACTGTTTTCGCCGGTATGCCCGTCGCCGAGGCCGGCCAACGCGTAGGACACCAGCCGCGCGCCAAAGCTGTGGCCCATCAAATGAATCCGCAGCGTGGCGTCACGCTGTGCCAGGTCGGCCAGCAGTGGGCCCAACCCCTGTTGACCGACCACACCGGCCCGGTTTTTCATCTCGTAATAGCTCAGGGTGCGCAACACCTCCCGGGCTCCCGACCACATGGTCGTGAACGGATTGGCGCCGCCCATGGCGCCGCTCGCGGCCTTCGGCGCCATCGCGCCGGCATAGGACAGCACGGTGGCAGTGGGATCCTGGAGGAACGCGTTTTCGCCGAGGTCCTCCACCGCGTTCGACTGCGTTGTCACCAAAGCGCCGGCCAGCGTGTGGAATTGGCTCAGCTTGTCCGGGTCCTGCGGCTTTTGGTCCAGCAGCGCGCCCATCGTGGTCAGGTCCTGCTGTTGCTCGGGGAAAGCCGGACTCAGGGCGGTCGCCAGTTCGGCGCCGGTGGATGGTACCGGCTTGGCGGTGACGGGATCGTCGTCGGGGAATAGCAATGAGGGCCAGATGATTCCGGCTGCGGCGCTGGTGGCGGTCCGGGCCCCCAGCTGGTCTGCGAGCAGCCCGAACATCGCCGCGTACAGGTCGCGGGCGGAGTCGACGCCGTTGTTCCATCCGTGAGAGAACACGAACAGGTCGGTGATGCCGCCGGCGGCGATCACCTCCGGCAGGCCGCCGGCACCGGCGCCGGTGGCTGTGTTGAGGCTGCCGGCGGCGTTGAAATCGACTTCGTAGTAAGGCAATCCGTGGATGGTTGTCATGGCGTTGAACCTCGGCTTCGGCTAGACGTTGGACAGGGCGCGCATGAGGTCGATCAGACCGGCGCCCTGGTAGAACTCGTGGCGGCCCAAATCGGTGGCGCTGTCCATGAGTAGTTGCTTGATCAGTTGCGGCTGTCCGATGTATTCGGTGCGGGCCGACATGAACGCCGCGATCGCCCCCGACACGTGCGCGGCGGCCATCGATGTTCCGCTGTCTTCGCGGTAGCGGGCCAGGTGCTTGGGGTTGTGCGGCTCCAGAACGTCCACGCCGGCAACGAACGAACCTGTCGCGGCCGAGGTAATGCGCTCACCGGGAGCCACCAGGTCCGGCTTCTTTCGCCCATCCAGCGTCGGGCCTTTGGAGGAATCGAAGCTGACGCCGTAGGTGTGCGGCTTGTAGCGATGCACCGAGCCCACCGTGATCGCCGAGGCGGCGTTGCCCGGGTCGGTGATAGTGGACAGTTGGCCCCGAACATCGTTGCTGGGTCCGCTCAGCGTTCCGGCCGCACCGGCGTTGCCCGCACTCACCACGACCGCCACCCCGGTGGCGGCGAGCAGATCGAGCTCTCGGCAGATCGGGCTTTGACCGGCCGCGCAGTCCGAGGGCGGCCAATCCGAACCCAGCGAAAGATTCACACCGTGGATTTGGATGCTGCGGCCGCCGGAGTTGACGCGGCGCACCCAGTCGATCGCGTCGAGCACCGCGCTGGACACCGTATTTCCGTCGTCGTCAAGCACTTTCAGGCTGACCAGCTTGGCCTGCGGGGCCACCCCGCTCAACACGGTTCCCGGGTCCAGGGTGCGCAGGGCCCACCGCGGCAGGTCTTGATCGGTCGGTTCATTGGATGCGATCAGCAGTTCGTCGTGGTCGGGCGCCACGCCGGCGATGATGCCGGCAATGTGTGTGCCATGCCCGTGCACGTCGGTCAACGGCCCGCCGCGTGTGGTGTTGCCGATGGTGAAGTCGCGGTGCCACTGCTTTACCAGCGGGTCGGTGAGGTTGCCGTAGCGGGCGAAGTGCGGATGCCGGGCGTCGATGCCGGAATCCAGCACCGCCCACACGATGCCGTTGCCGGCGCAGCCGTAGGTGCGCACGGCGGCATCGGCTTTGACCGTGGTGACCGAGCGGTCCAGGTGGCCCCGCAGCACATAGTCGGGCCAGATGCGGTAGATCGACGGGACTCCGTGCGGTGAGCGGCTTTCCGCGGCCGCAACGTCGGCGGCGGCCAGGGCCCGCATCTGATCGGTGGTCAGCACGCATCGCCAGTAGTGTCGGGCCACCAACGTCGGCGCGGGCGGTGCCGTGGGCCCCGAAAACACGGTCCGCCACAGGTTTCGGAACCGATCGTTCACAGCCTTCGCGTTGTCCCCGGGGTTGAACCGCAACTCGAGGAGGACCATGCGTGTGGTGACCTTCGTGTCGTCGTCGACATGCGTCACCGTCATCGTCGCCTGCTGAGGCGTCAGCTGCTCTGGCGCCTGCACCGCCATCGGACTGATCAACGAATTGGTCGGCACCCGACCGGCCTCACCGGCTTCCATCGCCGCACCCCGCTATCGCAACGACGTTCCGTCGGATGGACATCGCTCCTCCTCTCACCGGCCGGTCGCCCCGAAACACCTGAGCGGCGATACCGCCCGCCACGGCGACTCGCATACCGCCGGTGATCCTTGTCTAGCAGGTCGATCGCCCTCACAAGCAACTTTGCATCCAAGCCCGCAAAGCCATAGCGACACCAGCGCCGAGATCGGCACCGCGGCATGACGCTATCGGCGGTGATTGACCGATCTCGATCATCGTCCGGCCCGGGGCCGGTTTCACGGGTAGTCGACTACTC
>NZ_LZLL01000270.1:0-2564 GCF_001669335.1 Mycobacterium sp. 1245852.3
AAGGCCAGGATGAGCCGCGCCGGGCTGAGCGCGTTGACCACCCGGCAAGCGCTGGAACTGCTGGACGCCGCGTTGCTCGCCGAACGCCCCATGGTGGTGGGCACACGACTCGATCGGGGCGCGCTGGGTCAGCACAGCGCCACGTTGCCGCCGCTGCTCAGCCAGCTGGCCGCCCGCCCGGCCCGCCGGATGCTGGAGCACACCGAAATGGTGTCCCTGACCGGCCTGCGGGCGCGGCTGGGCGGCATGTCGCCCGAGCAGCGGCACAGCGAACTGGTGGAACTGGTCTGCAGCAACGCGGCCACGGTGTTGGGTCACAGCACCGCGGACGTCAACGCCGACGACGCGTTCGGCGATCTCGGGTTCGATTCGCTGACCGCCGTCGAGCTGCGCAACCGGCTCAAAATCGCTACCGGCCTTACCCTTTCGCCCACGCTGATCTTCGATCACCCCACACCGGCCGCGCTTGCCGAACACCTCGGCACCCAGCTCGCCACCGGCGGCCCCGGCGCGGCGCCCGCCACCCCGCCCGACCGGACGGCCCGCTTCGAGGAGATCACCCGCGAACTGCAGGCTCTGCTCAATCAGCCCGACCTCAGTCCCGGCGACAAGAAGCAACTGGTCGCCCGGCTGGAAGGGCTGCTGGACACGGTGCCGGGCTCGGCACCGGCACCGCTGCTGGAACACCCCGAGCACGCGTTCGACGACGACATCTCCACCGCCACCGACAGTCAGCTGTTCGCCATTCTCGACGACGAAGTCGGCCCCTGACTTGCCTCCGACAGACGTCGCGATCATCGGGCTGGCCTGCAGGTTTCCGGGCGCGCCCGACCCGTCCGCGTTCTGGCGCCTGATCCGTGACGGGCGTAAGGCCGCCCAATTGGGCGGGGACGCCGGGGAATTCGACGCGGACTTTTTCAACCTGTCGCCGCGTGAGGCGGCCGCGATGGATCCGCGGCAGCGCCTGGCCCTCGAATTGACCTGGGAGCTGCTCGAGGACGCGTTCGTGGTACCGGAAAAGATACGGGGACAAGAGGTCTCGGTGTTCCTCGGGGCGATGACGGACGACTACGCGGCCCTGACGCTGCGCGATCTCGCCGACAACCTGGACCACCACACCTTCACCGGCATCAGCCGGGCGATGATCGCCAACCGGGTGTCGTACGCCTTCGGGTTGCGCGGACCCAGCATGACCGTCGACTCCGGTCAGTCGTCCTCGTTGGTGGCGGTGCACCTCGGCTGCGACAGCGTGCGCACCGGGCGGTCGACGATGGCCGTCGCGGGCGGCGTCCACCTCAACCTGTCCGAGGAAATCGGCATGCTGGAACGGGAATTCGGTGCGGTATCGGTGTCGGGCCACACCTACGCCTTCGATCGTCGCGCCGACGGCTACGTGCGCGGCGAAGGCGGCGGACTGGTGCTGCTCAAGCCGTTGGCGGCCGCCCTGGACGACGGCGACCGCATTCACGCCGTCATTCGCGGCGGTGCCGTCGGCAACGCCGGGCACAGCGGAGCCGCCCAGACCGTCCCGTCGGCGCGCAGTGAAGCGGACGTGATCCGGCGCGCGCTCGCCGACGCCGGCCTCGACATCGGCGACATCGACTACGTCGAGGCGCACGGCACCGGGACCAAGGTCGGCGACGCGATCGAAGCCCGGGCGCTGGGCGAGGTCTTCGCCGGGCGCGCGCACGATCCGGTGCGGGTCGGTTCGGTGAAGACCAACATCGGTCACGCCGGCAGCGCCGCGGGAATCGCGGGCCTGCTCAAGGCCGCCCTGGCGGTCGAACATGCCGCGATCCCGCCCAGCCTCAACTACACCGACCCCGAGGCCGGGCTGAATCATCTTGGGCTGCAAGTCAACACCGCCCTGGCGGCGTGGCCGTCGGGGGATCGGCCGCGGCGGGCCGGGGTGTCCTCGTTCGGCATGGGCGGCACCAACGCACACCTGATCGTCGAGCAGCCCCCGGCCCAGCGGGACACCGCGCCATCGGATTCGCGGGCGGCCACGGATGGGGTTGTGCCGTGGGTGCTGTCGGCCCGTTCCGAACGGGCGCTGGTTAACCAGGCCCGGCGGCTGTCTGACTTCGTGGCCGACCGGGCCGGCGTGAGCCCCCTCGACGTGGCCCGGTCGCTGGTCGACACCCGGACACTCTTCGAGCACCGCGCGGTCGTGGTGGGTCGCGACGCCGCGGCGCTGACGGCGGGGTTGGCGGCCGTCGCCGCGGGGGAGCCACGGCCGAATGTCGCGGTGGGCCGGGCGGGTTCGTCCGGCGCGACGGCCTTCGTGTTCCCGGGTCAGGGCTCGCAATGGTTGGGCATGGGTCGCCAACTGTACGACCGGTTCGACGCGTTCGCCCGCGCGTTCGACGAGGCCGCCGCGTCGGTGGACGCGCACGTCCGGCTGCCGCTGCGCGAGGTGATGTGGGGCGACGACCCGGAGTTGTTGCGCAGCACCGAGTTTGCCCAGCCGGCCTTGTTCGTGTTGGGCCTCGCGCTGGCGGCCTTGTGGGAATCCTTCGGTGTGACACCGGATGTGGTGATGGGGCACTCGGTGGGTGAGATCG
>NZ_LZLL01000271.1:0-628 GCF_001669335.1 Mycobacterium sp. 1245852.3
CGACATGGCAACACGTTTTATGACCGACCCGCACGAGATGCGGGCGATGGCGGGCCGCTTCGAGGTGCACGCCCAGACCGTTGAGGACGAGGCCCGCAAGATGTGGGCGTCGTCGATGAACATCGCCGGCTCGGGCTGGAGCGGTCAGGCCCAGGCCACCTCGTACGACACCATGGGCCAGGTCAACCAGGCCTTCCGCAACATCGTCAACATGCTCCACGGGGTGCGCGACGGGCTGATTCGCGACGCGAACAACTACGAGCAGCAAGAGCAGGCCTCGCAGCAGATCCTCAGCAGCTAGCGGCCGAAACCGCTGCTGCACAACACTTTTAAGGAGCAAAGCCAATGAGCATTAATTACCAGTTCGGCGATGTAGACGCCCACGGTGCCTTGATCCGCGCCCAGGCCGCGTCCTTGGAGGCCGAGCACCAGGCCATCGTTCGCGATGTGCTTGCTGCCGGCGACTTCTGGGGCGGTGCGGGTTCGGTGGCATGCCAGGAGTTCATCACCCAGTTGGGTCGCAACTTCCAGGTCATCTACGAGCAGGCCAACTCCCACGGACAGAAGGTCCAGTCCGCGGGCAGCAACATGGCCAGCACCGACAGCGCCGTTGGGTCCAGCTGGGCCT
>NZ_LZLL01000272.1:0-5596 GCF_001669335.1 Mycobacterium sp. 1245852.3
GCCGCGAAATTCTCAAGCGGGTCCACGCCACCATGCCGCCCGGCGCGAAGGTGGTCACCATCGATATGCACCACGAATCAGGCCAGCTGAACACCGTGTCGGCGATGCTCGACGTGCTGATGCTGGTTTCCTGCGAAGGCGGTCGGGAACGGTCGCCGCAGCAAGTGCACGCCCTGATGCGCGACGCCGGGCTCAGACCCGGACGAGTCCGCCACTTCGGACCAACCATGCTGGTCGAGGGCATCGCCCCGTAGGGGCGTTGCTCGGCAATTACGACGGGCCCTACTGGTCGTCCGTGAGGTCACCGTCGATCGCCTGCCGGCGGCGCTCGTCTATCCCGCGATGCCAAGCGTCATGAATTCTTATGTTGTGCACGATCGTGCCGCAGCCCCTACACGTGTAGAGGGTGGGGGATCGACGTGGCTCGTAAAGCTCGTAATCTGGGTCATGGCGTGCCATCGGTGATTCCCCCCGCCTCTCCGAAATGCTGTGGATACGTCGGTTGTCAGCCCGCCTCGTCAAACTGAATGCCTGCATTGGATCCGACGTCGAGGCCCCGACAACCCGAGGACCTGAGCATTTGAGACCTCGCTGTTCAACGCGCGACTAATTACCTTAGCGTACGACAGTACATGATTGCGCGCCGATATGTGAACTCACGAAAACGCACTGGGCGTCTCTCGAATCGACCAATCGAGGGCCGGGGCCAGCTAGCCGGTTAAAGGTGATTCGCAGCGAAATTCGCGCCTTGGTCAACCATGCCGTTCGCCGCATACAGAGTGTGAGCCAGACCGGGCGGTCCCGGAGGTGCGCCATTGCAGATGTTGTCATCGGGGGCGCACAGCTGAATGGTCTTGCCCGCGTAGAGGGGACCGATCGTAATCGGCGGCGCGCCGGCGCCGCGCAGAAATTCAGGGGACGGCGTGCCGAACAGGACCACGGCGGCAACGTGATCAGCCACCGCCCGCGGCAACGGTTGCGGGACGTAGGACACGAATTCCTGCGGCACTTCCTTGGGCACGGCAGCCGAAGTCACGAAGCCGGCCACGGCGGCGCCTTGGGAGTACCCACCGAGCACCACCCTGGTGTTAGGGCAGTTCGACGCCGTGGATTCGATATGACTACCGGCGTCCCTGATTCCGTCCACGACGGTTCTGGCGAAAGCGATGCCGCCGTTGAAGTCGCTGCTCGCCTCGTAATTCACCGGATAGACCGCCACCGACTTGCCGCCCGCCCGTGATCCGAGCGCATCGACGAACGCCTGGCCGATCCCGCCGACCCCTGGTGGCTCGCCGGTGCCGCGGGCGAACACCACTTCGACGTTGGGACATGGGTCGGCGGACGACGCTGGGACGGGTGCACAGAGAATTCCCGCCCAGGCGGTTACTACCGCAGCCGCGAGAAAACCAATGGAACGTAGCGAGCTCATGTCTGCGAATGCCCAGCCGCCCATACGCCGAAACCGGCGGTTATTCGGCTTCGACGGCGACGACTTTCGCCGTCGCTTCCGACCCACCCTGCATTCATGAACCTCTGACGGCCGAGCACCGTGTTTACGGCTGTGCCGCTCGGTCATGGGAGAGCGGCGCGGTCGGACGGATGAGGGGAGCTCGTCAGATGCTCAGCGTGGCGATCCGCGACGAGTTGGCCGCCGACCTCGCACACGCCGAGCGGTGTCGCGAGCCCATCGCTCCCTTGATCGCCGCCCACCCCGACATCGACGTGGTCGACGCCTATGAAATCCAGCTGATCAACATCCGCCAGCGGGTGGCCGACGGTGCTCGGGTGGTGGGCCACAAGGTGGGCCTGTCGTCGTTGGCAATGCAGCAGATGATGGCGGTGGACGAGCCCGACTACGGCCATTTGCTCGACGAGATGCAGCTGTTCGAGGACATCCCGGTCAAGGCGGCGCGCTACCTCTACCCGCGAGTCGAGGTTGAGGTGGGGTTCATCCTGTCGGCCGACCTACCCGGGGCCGGCTGCACCGAGGACGACGTCGTGGCGGCGACCGAGGCGCTGGTTCCTTCCATCGAGTTGATCGACACACGGATCACCGACTGGAAGATTGCCCTCTGCGACACGATCGCCGACAACGCCTCCTCGGCGGGTTTTGTGCTGGGGGAGGCGCGAGTGCCGCCAGCCGAGCTCGACGCCAAGGCCATCGACGCGGTGCTGACACGCAACGGCAAGGTGGTCGCCGAGGGCCGCGGCGACGCCGTGTTGGGCAACCCCGTCACGGCGGTGGCGTGGTTGGCACGCAAGGTCGAGAGTTTCGGCGTGCGACTGCGACGCGGCGACATCGTCTTACCCGGATCGTGCACCCGGGCGATCGACGCGCACCCCGGTGACGCGTTCGTCGCCGACTTCGCGGGCCTCGGTTCGGTCCGTTTGTCGTTCGAATAGGGAACATCCGGAAGCCCCGCGGCGTGCTGGCGCCAGACGCTTTGCGCTGCCCAGGTACCCGGCCATCAGCACGAGTGCACAGCCGGCGAGCTGCAGCGGGGAGGGGCGCTCGCGCAGCGCGCCAGCGCCCAGCGCGACCGCGCCCACCGGCATCAGCAACAGGAGCGCGGAGCTGACCGTGCTGGGGAGGCGGGCCGACAACACGGCCACCAGCAGCCAACCGAGCAACTGTCCGGTGATGGCGACCAGGGTCAGCCATCCCATGGCGCGCCAGCCCGGCCACAAGTCGAAGCCGTGCCACCACGGTCCGACCGCCGCCGCCACCACCGCCGACGTCGCCAACACGATGGCGTAGGTCTGCATGGGTCGGCCGGACTGCCCGCCGCGTCGCAGCAAGAACAGGAACCCCGAATAGCAGACCGCGGCGCCGACCGAATGCAACGTGCCGCGTGCGGGGTCGGTGCCGGAAAGGCCGTGCTCGAGCACGCCGCCGGCGAGCATGACGCCGGCCAGCAGCACTGGCAGCGCAAGCAGGAACCGCCGCGAGATCCGTTCCCGGTCGACCAGCCACGTCAAGAACGGAACGATGGCGACCTGGGTATTCACCAGGACGGTGGAAAGCCCCGCTCCCACTTCCGGTATGGCCTGCGTCCACAGCAGCATGTCGCCGGCGAACAACGCACCACAGCACACCGCTGACAGCACGCCGCGGCGCGACAAGCCTTCTCCCCGTTGCCATTCCGGGATCGCGAGGGCGAACACCACGGGCAGCGCCAGCAGACAACGTGCGGCTGTTGCGGTAGCCGGCGTGGTCGATGCCAACTTCAGCAGTATCGCCGAGGCCGACAGGCACAGTGCGCCGAAGACCAACCCAAACTGACTCATTGCGTCCGTGCGTGTGCATCTCATGCTGAAACAGGTACCCGATGTCCTAATTCCTAAATCAGTTTAAGGGCATTAGACTGGAAACCGTGGGATCAGGGGCTGCTGAACTCGATCTACGCGGGGGCCACCCCGCGGTCGACTTGGTGAACACGGTGGCATGGCGCGGCGACCCGCAGCGCCGGACGGATTACTTGGTGGACTATCTCGACCTCGTCGACTGGACGGAGCATGCCGGTGTGGTGTCGGCCGCCGAGGCTCGTGGCCTCGCCGGGCGCGCCGTTTCGGACAGCGACGCCGGCGCGAAAACGCTGCGTCAGACGCGACAGCTCAGAGAGGCACTCCATTGCATCTGGACGGGACGCGGGTCGGCTCGCGACGCCGCTAGGGTCGCCGATGCTTACCGATCCGCGCTGCGCGTCAGGCGGCTCACTCTCGACGAGGATGAGGTCTCGTGGTGTGACACGGCGCTGACGGCGCAAACGCCACTACACCGGCTGGCCATCGAATCCGTGACGCTGCTGACCACCGTGCCCCGCTCGCGCGTCAAGCACTGTGGCGACCCGGAATGCGGATGGCTTTTCCTCGACAGCAGCCATCGGCAGAACCGCCGCTGGTGTAGTACGGCCGATTGCGGGAATCGCGCGCGTGTCCGACGGTTTTACGAGCGCAGCCGGCACGATTCGGAGTAGTGCGGCATATTCAATTCGTGGCTATTCGCGTGTGCGCGAACCGAATTGCTAGCCTTTCCAGACAACCTTGTCCGTGCCTCCGGCGTCCCGGTACACGACGCTGTCGGGGTTCGTTCCGTTGCGAACGTCGAAGTAAATGCGCCCGGTGACCGGGCTGCCCAGGGGGAGTGGTCCCTCGGGAAGGCCGTCGGTCTGGTTGCCCTTCATCACCGCGAACGTGGAGCTGTTCACGGCCCGCGCGTTGAAGTCGGCGATGTTCGGAGTCGCGTTACCGCTCACGCCTTTGGCGGTCACGTCGGAGTACCAGATGCCGTCGTTGTGGCCGCTGGGCTGCAGGTTGCTCACGGTGTAGTCGATGGTGCCGCCCATGCTGGAAATCTCTGCCATCTGGCCGAACTGCAGCACTTGTGGGTCGGCCCATGCCGGCGTCGCTGCGAGGAGTCCGGCCGCCGCCATTGCGGCTGCCGCCGCGGTTGTTTTCGATGCAATGTGTGAGAACGCCACGTCGGGCTCCCTTCGTGAGGTGCCGGCTATCCAGGAGCGGCAACTGGATTGACGTCTATCCAAAGCTCGGAATTTCAAACCTGACGTCTACCGGATCCATTCTTAGTTGCGTTTTCACCGTCGAAGGGGCGGAGCAACAATGGACTTGCATGACTTAACGTCGTGAGGTTTGGCGCTAACACCGCATATTCGACTCATGCATATCCCGACGGCCGAAGATCGAGTCGATGTCACCTGGAGCATGGGGGAGCCTTACCAGTGCTCAGGCTCGCCGACTGTGACCGCGGCGTAAGTTCGTTCGGAGCTAACGCAGACCGCACAGGACAACGCGAGAGGAAGCCTATGAGAACGATCGCAAACCGCCACACCGCAGCCCTCTGCCTCACGGCGGCCGCGCTGATCACTGGCGGCTGCAGCGATGGCAAGAGCGTCGGCGCATCGGCACCGCCTCAGGTCGGGGCGAACGCCACCTCCACGTCTACGGCCCCAGCGCAGCCCACCGAGGTGAAGCTCATCGGGGAGCGCGACGTCCAGGTGACTCTGACCGGCCCTATCGCTGCCAAGTACTCGTCGGCAACCGAGGATCAGAAGAAGGCTCTGGGCAAGCCGCTAACGGGTGACCGCAACGCCGGAAAGCGCGACAGCGGTGTGGTATTCCAGCAGTTCCAGGGCGGGGTGATCACCGCCAGGAACGACGCGGCCGGCACCCCGGCATATATCACCCTGGGCAAGATCCGGGAGGCGTGGAATATCCCGCGCGACCCGGACGGCGCGCCTGCGATCACCGGCACCAACGGTTCGGCAGGTCCGCTGGGGCTGCCGATCAGCGACGCAAACGCCGACGGCGATCTGCTCGTGTCGAGTTTCGAGCACGGCCGCATCGCATACAACCAGAAGACCGACCAGGTCGACGTGACAGTAAACGGCAAGGCCGTGCCGTCCGGGCTGTAGCCCGAATAGTCACCCGATGCCGATGATTCCGTTGTGACACTCGAGTCGACAAAGGTAGACAGACCCGAACAACGGATAGGGGCATCATTGTGATCAGGCAGGAGATAGACGCCGAACTAGGCATGGCGGGGGCGCAGGAATTGCTCGCGTCGACGTCCGCGGCT
>NZ_LZLL01000273.1:0-63530 GCF_001669335.1 Mycobacterium sp. 1245852.3
GTGTAGCCGACCATCCAGGCGTCCTTGTTGGAGCTGGTGTCGCCGAGCTGGGTGGACCCGGCGGTCCCGGCGGCCGACCCCTCCCGCCGTGGCGCGACTGGGCCTGGACCGAGCAGATCAACTGGCTGTGGGTGCGGCGCGGGGCCTACCTGTGCGCGGCGGTACTGGTGCTCTTGCCGATCGTCACGTTCGCGATGGCGTACTTCATCGTCGACATTCCCAAGCCGGGTGACCTTCGTACCAACCAGGTTTCGACCATCCTGGCCAGCGACGGCTCGGAGATCGCCAAGATCATTCCGCCCGAAGGCAATCGGGTCGACGTCAACATCAGCCAAGTTCCGGTGCATGTGCGCCAGGCGGTGATCGCCGCCGAGGCCTGCCCGGTCTTGCTGGCCGGACGTCGGCCCCCGACTGTCCAGCGCCGCCTTGACCTCGTCGAGCGCGTCGCGGCGCAAGGGCGTGGACGGCGGGCCGGCCAGTGCGGCTTTGACTTCGTCTATCGGATCGGAGCGTCGGGGCGCCCGGTCGTCTTGCACGGGCGGCAGGATCGTGGTGAGTCGATCGTCCGGCGGAGCCTGCCGACGGCGGCTGATCGTCGGCGGCCCCTCCCGACGCTCACGATCCCGAGGGGCGTCCGGACGGCTGGGGCCCGGACGCTTGTCAGAATTCTGATTGCCTACATGCTCAGTCGATGGCCCACGTTGGTCACCGGAGGACTGGCTGTGGCGTCCTTCGTTATTCAATGGCCGTGCGGGCGTTGTTGCGCGCCGTCCGCGTGCGGCCGGTACCCCTGGGCGGAGGTGCCGTGCGCGCAGCGCCGAGCACGTAGGACTTGACGAGATGGTTCCAGCTGCAGGTCCGGCACACCTCCACCACGTGGACCGCGAATTCCTCGAACCGGGTTGCCAGCATCACCAATTCCTCGGCCGTGCGCGCCGAACCCGACACCGCACCCAGGTGTTCGCCGAACACCCACGACACCAGCGTCAGCTGCTCCTTGCGGCAGATCGGGCACATGACCTGGCTCGGTTTCCCGTGAAACTTGGCGGCGCGCAGCAGATACGGGTTCGCGTCGCAGACCTCGGAGACACCTGTCCGGCCCGAGTACACCTGGGCCAGCAGTGAGCGCCGCCGGAGCGCGTAATCCACCACTTGTCGCTGCAGTCGCACGCCCACCAGAGTACGTCGCCATCCCGAGCAGTGATACGCAACCGAAACCGTGGCGGTCGGGCCCGGGCACTCGACGGTGATTTCTGCGCCAAACCGACACCGGACTTCTACGATCATCCCCGTGGCGAAATGGCTCGGGGCACCGCTGGCCGGGGGGGTGACCACGACTACCCGCGCCAAGGACACCGATCGCCAAGACACCTGCACGGTCCTCGATGACGCGCTGGCCGACGGTGAGCTCTCCGCCGAGGAGCACCGGGAGAGGGTCAGCGCGGCCACCAAGGCGGTGACGTTGGGCGACTTGCGTGCCCTGGTGAGCGACCTGCAAACCAACTCCGGGCGGCAGTTGCCGGCGCTTGACTCGCGCCACAAGGTGCCCCAAGTCGGCGGGTGGGGAGTGCTGGCCGCCGCATTCGTCGTGTCCGTGCTGTTGGGCATGGGGATCGGGTGGGGCCTGTACGGCAACACCCGCTCGCCGCTGGACTTCACCGCCGACCCGGGAGCCAAGCCCGACGGAGTCAGCGCCGTGGTGTTGACGCCGCCCACCCAGCTGCACTCGGTCGGCGGGCTCACCGGACTGCTCGAACAGATGCGCAAACGATTCGGCGACACCATGGGCTACCGGTTGGTGATCTACCCGACCTACGCGTCGCTGGACCGGCCGGACCCTTCGGACGACCGCCGGGTGCTGGCCTATACCTACCGCGGCGGCTGGGGCGATCCGACCAGCTCGGCCAAGAGTTCTTCGGACGGCCCCGTCCCGGTCGACCTGAGCAAGTTCGACGTCACGAAGACCGTCGGCATCATGCGCGGCGCCCCGCAGACGCTGCGCATGAAGCCCTCCGACGTGAAGACCACGTACTTGATCGTCGAGCCGGCAACCGACCCGACCACGCCCGGGGCCCTCACGCTGTCGCTGTATGTCTCCAGCGATTACGGCGGCGGCTACATCTCCTTCACCGGCGACGGCACCGTCAAGCAGATGAGCCTGCCGACGTAAAGACCGGTCCCCCCGGCGCACATTTCACACCCCTGCACTGTGACGAACTGCAAACCAACAGCCGGTGGTGTTGTGGCTAATATATCGAGACGATACGATTGCGCGAGGCGTCGGACCGTCGTAACCAGCCACGCAAAACTCTCAGGGAGGTGATTCGATTGCTGGAGCTTGCCATCCTCGGCCTCCTGATCGAATCGCCCATGCACGGCTACGAGTTGCGCAAACGGCTGACCGGTCTACTCGGCGCGTTCCGGGCGTTTTCGTACGGTTCGCTCTACCCGGCCCTGCGCCGCATGCAGGCCGACGGGTTGATCGCCGAGGACGCCGCCCCGGCCGGGACGCCGGTCCGGCGGGCCCGGCGCGTCTACCAGCTGACCGACGAAGGCCGCCGGCGCTTCGGTGAGCTGGTGGCCGACACCGGTCCCCACAACTACACCGACGACGGCTTCGGGGTACACCTGGCGTTCTTCAACCGGACTCCGGCAGAGGCGCGCATGCGCATTCTGGAAGGCCGCCGCCGTCAGGTCGAGGAACGGCGGGAAGGTCTGCGCGAAGCAGTTGCGCGGGCCAGTAGCTCGTTCGACCGCTACACCCGTCAGCTTCATCAATTGGGGCTCGAGTCCAGTGAGCGCGAAGTCAAATGGCTCAACGAGCTCATCGCTGCGGAGCGGGCTATGCCCGGCCTCTCCGAGCAAACGTAACCCCCTGCACGAACCCAGCATCCCAGTCAGAGGTCAGAGGTTAGGAGAACGCCCTTATGAGTGAGAACCAACCGCCGAAGGCGGCAGAAGCGCAGTCGGAGGTACGAGTCGCCATTGTCGGCGTCGGTAACTGCGCGTCTTCGCTGGTTCAGGGCGTGCAGTACTACTACGACGCCGACCCGAACAGCACCGTGCCCGGCTTGATGCACGTGAAGTTCGGCCAGTACCACGTCCGCGACGTGAAGTTCGTCGCCGCGTTCGACGTGGACGCCAAGAAGGTCGGCTTCGACCTGTCCGAGGCGATCTTCGCGTCGGAGAACAACACCATCAAGATCGCCGACGTGCCGCCCCTCAACGTGACGGTGCAGCGCGGCCCGACGCTGGACGGCATCGGCAAGTACTACGCCGACACCATCGAGGTCTCCGACGTCGAGGCAGTCGATGTGGTCCAGGCGCTGCGCGAGGCCAACGTCGACGTTTTGGTCTCCTACCTGCCGGTCGGCTCCGAAGAGGCCGACAAGTTCTACGCCCAGTGCGCCATCGACGCGGGCGTGGCGTTCGTCAACGCCCTGCCGGTGTTCATCGCCTCGGACCCGGTGTGGGCCAAGAAGTTCGCCGACGCCGGCGTGCCCATCGTCGGTGACGACATCAAGAGCCAGGTCGGCGCGACCATCACCCACCGCGTGATGGCCAAGCTGTTCGAAGACCGCGGCGTGCAGCTGGACCGCACCATGCAGCTCAACGTCGGCGGCAACATGGACTTCCTCAACATGCTCGAACGCGAGCGGCTGGAGTCCAAGAAGATCTCCAAGACGCAGGCCGTGACATCCAACCTGCAGCGCGAGTTCAAGACCAAGGACGTGCACATCGGCCCCTCCGATCACGTCGGCTGGCTCGACGACCGCAAGTGGGCCTACGTGCGGCTGGAGGGCCGCGCCTTCGGCGACGTGCCGCTGAACCTCGAGTACAAGCTCGAGGTCTGGGACTCGCCGAACTCCGCGGGCGTCATCATCGATGCGGTGCGTGCCGCCAAGATCGCCAAGGACCGCGGCATCGGCGGCCCGGTGATCCCGGCGTCGGCGTACCTGATGAAGAGCCCGCCGCAGCAGCTGCCCGACGACATCGCGCGCGCCCAGCTCGAAGAATTCATCATCGAGGGCTGAGCCCCTCCACGCACCACCGTGTCGCGAGCGTAACGCCACGGCGATTTTCACCTCGAGAATCCGCCACAGCGTTACGCTCACGGCCGTTGGGACCAAATCATCGACACGATGCTGTGCAGGTGCTTAGCATCATGTCTCGATGACCGTTCAACCCGCGGCGTTCCTCCGCACGACGCTTCCCCTCGACCTGTCCCGGCTCGCGGAACTCGACAGCGGCCGGTATCACTCCATCTGGCTGCCCGATCACATGGTCAGCTTCTGGCCCGACTCGATCTGGACGCCCGAGTTCACCGACCTGGCCACGGCTTCCCCGTCACCGCACCGCCACCTGGACGGACTCGCGGTGGCGGCCGCGGCGGCCGTGCTGACCGAACGGGTCCCTCTGGTCAGCGCGGTCGTCGATACCGTGCGCCGCCATCCCGCGCTGCTCGCCCAAACCGCGCTGACCATCGATCACCTGGCCAAGGGGCGCTTCATCCTCGGGTTGGGCAGCGGCGAGAGCGAGAACACGCTGCCCTACGGCTTCGACTTCTCGCGTTCGGTCAGCCGGTTCGAGGAAGCGCTGGCGGTGATCCAGCTGCTGTGGCGCAGTGACGGGCCGGTCGACTTCGACGGCCAGTTCTACCAGCTCCACCACGCCCGATTGGACACCGAACCCTATGGGGGCCGGGTACCGCCGATCTGGATCGGCGCCAGCGGCCCGCGGATGCTCGACATCGCGGGCCGGTACGCCGATGGCTGGTGGCCGGCGGGTGCCTGGACTCCCGACCACTACGCCCAGATGCTCGCCGCGGTGCGAAGCTCCGCCGAACGCGCCGGCCGCGACCCCCTGGCGATCACGCCCTGCTTCATCCAGGTCTGCCTGATCGGGGCGGACGACGAGGCCCTCGCCGAGATCCTGCAGGCTCCCCTGGTCAAGGCCTTCCTGCTACAGGTCTCGGCAAAAACGTTGCACGACTTCGGCTTCGAACACCCCATGGGCGAGGGCTGGCGGGGATTCCAAGACATCGACCCGGCCGTACTCACCCGGGAGCGAATCCTGGAATTTCTGGACAACGCGCGGCCCGAGATGGTGCTGGCCGTCGTGCCGCATGGCACACCGAAAGAGGTCGCCAAGATCGTCAAGACCTACGTGGACGCGGGCCTGCGCGTGCCGAAAATACTCGACTACGGCGCCATGGCCGGGTTGAAATACGCACAGGCTTCGGCCGCGAATGTCCTTGCGGCCGAGGATGAGCTGGTGCGCCTCTGCGGAGGCCCGTCGTGACAGCACGTCTGGACGCCGCAGAGATGCTCGCCGCCGCCGAGGCCGAAACCGGGTTGCGCGACTACGGCGACCCCACCCTGCCGCAACGCTTCGCCGTGGCCGTCGACCACCTCAACGGCCTGGGCATGGATGCCGACGGCCGTTTCGAGGCCGCGCAGGTGTGTCGCTGGCTGCTGACGTCGCGCCTGGAGCTCATCGAGGACCGCAACCGCTACCCGATCGGCGCCGAAGTGATCGAGTCGCCGATGTTCGTCACCGGCGAACCACGCTCGGGGACAACGCTTATGCACGCCCTGATGTCGGTGGACCCGAACGCCCGCGCACTGCGCTTCTGGGAGGTGATGTACCCGTCACCGCCGCCGGGCCTGGCCGCGCCCGATGACGACCGCCGGGCGCGGGCCGACGCCGACTGGCGTGAGATCAACGCCAAGATGCCGAAATGGCTGCACAGTCACCCTTACAACGACATGCTGGGCGACGGGCTGCCCGAAGACGAACGAACCTGGGCGTTCGACTTTCGGGTGATGACCCCCACCGCGTGGTGGCGGGTGCCCATGCAGTCGCTGGTCGGCGGACTGGCCACCGACCCGGCCGCACAATACCGGTTACACAAGGCCATGCTGCAACAACTGCAGTACGCCCGCCCGCGAAAGTACTGGGTGCTGAAGGGTTTCCACGGATTCCGCCTCAAGGAGATGTTCGACACCTACCCCGACGCCACCCTGGTCTGGCTGCACCGCGACCCGGTTCAAGTCGCCGCATCGCGCACCATGATGATGGCCGACATCGCCGAGGGCATGGTCGGTCCCGTCGACCTGCACGCCTTGGCCAAGATGCACCTGGAGCTGACCCGCGCCAGCGTCGCCAACACGATGAGCAACCCCTGGGTCGACGACCCGCGCATCCTGCACATCCGGTACACCGATTTCATTGCCGATCAGATTGCGACGGTGCAGCGCTACTACGCATTCGCCGGACGTCGGGTCACACCCGAAGCCGAATCCGCCATGCGCGACTACCTGGCCCACAACCGCGGCGACCGATACGGCAAATTCCGCTACTCCACGCAACTGCTGACCGACATCGGCGAAGACCTCGATGCGCTGCACGCCGAATTCCGGCCCTTCCGTGAGCGATTCGGCGTCCAGATCGAGAACCGCGGCTGACATGGCGGCGACGCACAAACGGCTTTCGGTGCACAGCGTCACCTTCTACGGCGAGCCGCTGACCACGCTGGAGGCCCACTGGGCGGCGCTGGGAGTGTCGCGGCTGAGCATCCTGGACAGCCAGGTCCTTGATCCGCAACTTCCAAAGCTTCTGCAGCGCAACGACTATACGGTTGAGGCGGTCTGCCACATCTTCGGTGATGGCCGGCTGGACACCCGCGCAGAGGTGGCGCGCGACGCGCTGCTGACGGTGATCGACGCCGCGGCCGCGGTAGGGGCGCGCGTGATCTACATGTTGACCGGGGGTCGGGGCGCACTGGCCTGGCAGCACGCCGCCGATCGCTTCTGCGCCATGATCGCACCCTGCGTGGAGCACGCGAAGCAGGCGGGCGTGGCGCTGGCGATCGAGAACGCGTCGAGCCTCTACGCCGACATTCATCTCGCCCACACCCTGCGCGATACCGTCGCCCTGGCCGAGATGAGCGGGCTCGGCGTCTGCATCGAGCTGTTCCACTGCTGGGCGGAGGGCGATTTCGAGGCAATGGTGCAGCGGGCATTGCCACGAACCGAGCTCATCCAGCTCAGCGACTACGTGCTGGGCGACCGCGCGCTGCCGGGTCGCGCGGTGCCGGGCGACGGCGCGATTCCAATCGAAGCGTTCGTTGCCCAGGCGCTGGCCGGCGGCTATGCACATGGATTCGACCTGGAACTGATCGGTCCCCGCATCGAAGCGCAGGGCCGCCTGCAGTCCGCGCGACGAGCGTGCGACGTCATCGGGGCGATGCTGCAGAGATTGGGTGCGTGACAATGGGTTTCGGCGACGGCTCCGACGACGCGGCGCTGCAATCGGCGTGGACCGATTTCTGCGCCCGGCTGCAACGCGCGGGCGAACAGGTCTTCAAAGACGCCAACCCCGCCGCCGCGCTGCAGCGCGTTGACGCCTACCGGTTCCTCACGCAGAACCTCGGCCAGGCCTTCGATCTGGCCCTCGAAACCCGCGACACCGGTTACCCGGTGCTGCACACCTTCTGCGGCCCGACCCGCAAGCTCGGCGGCGACTGCGCCGACTTCACCTATCAACAAGCCTGGATCGACGGGCAGTCGACCTATCGGCTGACCGGCACCCGCGGCACCTCGCGGTTTTTCAACGTCACCGTCCAAGGGCGGCGCACACCCGGCCCCGGCGTCTTGCACGAACCGTTCGGCGACACCCCACAGGCCAACCTGCTCGGCCATCAACTCGACGTCGGCGCCGACGGGCGATTCGAGCTGTACATCGGCGGCCCGGAGCGCGGGCCGAACTGGCTGCCGACCACGCCGGAGTCACGAAAGGTATTCATCCGGCAGGGTTTTGACCGCTGGGATGAGTCGCCGGCGCAGCTTCGCATCGAACGCGTCGACATGGACTCCCCTAAGCCGTTGCCCACGCCCGCCGACATGGTCGAGGCGATGAGCTGGGCCGGTGATTTCGTCACCGGCCTGATGTCCGATTGGCCCGAATTCCCGTTCAAATACGGGGGTGTCGATGCCGAGCACCCGAACGCGTTCCCGCGTGTCGGAGCGACCGACGCCGACAGCAAGCGCGGGCGCGCCGCCGCCAACATGTATTGGGAGCTGGCGCCCGACGAGGCGCTGATCGTCGAATTTGCTGCGCACGACGGGCTGTGGATGTTCACCAACATGGGCGTCTTCTTCAACAGCATGGATTACCTGTACCGGCCGGTGAGCTATACGCCGAGCCGCACCAAGATCGACCACGACGGCCGGATCCGGCTGGTTATGGCTCACCGTGATCCCGGCGTGCACAACTGGCTGGACACCCAGGGCTTCGAGCGCGGCAACCTGACCTACCGGCACATGCTCGAGGGCGAGCCCGCCGTGCTGGACACCCGGGTGGTCAAGCACGCCGACCTGCTCGGCGCCCTGCCCGTGGACACCGCCATGGTGGACGCATCGCAGCGCGCCGCCGCGATGTGGGAACGCTTTCATGGCATTCGCCGCCGTTATGTCCTCTAGTCCGGTGGTGGCGGCCCGCCACTAGACGCCGGGTCTAGGGTCAAAGATCGTGACCGAGATCTCCGAAGACGAACTGGCCGGGCTTTCCGAATTCTCGCTGCTGTCCGAAAACGCCGAGCAGGCCGGGATCTCCGGCCCGCTGCCCGACGGCGAGCGGGTCGAGTCCGGCACGGGCGAAGCCAGGATCAGCGCGCTGCGCTGGGGCAGCACCGCCCCGCGGATCGTGTTCCTGCACGGCGGCGGGCAGAACGCGCACACCTGGGACACCATCATCGTCGGCCTCGGCGAGCCCGCCCTGGCGGTCGACCTGCCCGGCCACGGCCACTCCGCCTGGCGCGAGGACGCCGACTACTCCCCGCAGCGCAACGCCGACGCCCTGCTGCCGATCCTGCACGAGCATGCGGCCTCCGCCGACCTCGTCGTCGGCATGTCGCTGGGCGGGCTGACGGCGATCCGGGTGGGCGCGGTGGCGCCCGAGCTGGTCGATGAGCTTGTGCTGATCGACGTCACTCCGTCGGCGCTGCAACGGCATTCCGAGATGACCAAGGAGCAGCAGGGCACCGTGGCGCTGATGCACGGGGAACGCGAGTTCTCCAGCTTCCAGGCCATGCTCGACTTGACGGTCGCCGCCGCGCCGCACCGCGAGGTGAAGGCGCTGCGCCGCGGCGTCTTTCACAACTCGCGCAAGCTGGACAACGGCAACTGGACGTGGCGCTACGACGCCATCCGCACCTTCCCCGACTTCGCCGGGCTGTGGGACGATGTCGACGCCTTGTCCGCGCCCGTGACGTTGGTGCGCGGTGGCTCATCGGGATTCGTCAGCGACGAGGACGCGGCCGAGCTTGCCCGTCGCGCAAGGCATTTCCGCTCGACGCACGTCGTGGAGAATTCGGGCCACTCCGTGCAGAGTGACCAGCCGCGCGCGCTGATCGACATCCTGCGTGGGGTGCTCGACGCGCGCTGAGCATACGGTGGTCCCATGACCTCTGAGTTCGGAATCCGCATCGGTGTCCAGCTACAGCCGCAACACGCTCCCCAGTACGGCCAGATCCGCGACGCGGTGCGCCGCTGCGAGGACATCGGCGTCGACATCGCCTTCAACTGGGACCACTTTTTTCCGCTCTACGGCGACCCCGACGGCGCACACTTCGAATGCTGGACGATGCTCGGCGCCTGGGCCGAGCAGACCTCGCGCATTCAGATCGGCGCGCTGGTGACCTGCAACTCCTATCGGAATCCGGAGCTGCTCGCCGATATGGCCCGCACCGTCGACCACATTTCCGACGGCCGGCTCATCCTGGGTATCGGTTCGGGTTGGAAACAAAGGGACTACGACGAGTACGGCTACGAATTCGGCACCGCGGGCAGCCGCCTGGACGACCTGGCGACCGCACTGCCCCGGATCCAAAGTCGGCTGACCAAACTGAACCCGGCTCCCACCCGCGACATCCCGATCCTCATCGGCGGTAAGGGCCCGCGGAAGACCCTGCGGATGGTCGCGGAGTACGGCGACATCTGGCACGGCTTCACCACCGTCGACACCTACCCGGCGGCGGCCGCCGTGCTGGAAGAGCATTGCGCGGCCGTCGGGCGCGACCCGTCCACCATCGAGAGGTCGGCCGGCGTCGAGGACAACAGCGGAGTTCGTCGCGGCGAGGGCCTCGACGGGTTGATCGCCAACGCCGAAGGCCTCACCGCGCTGGGGGTCACGCTGCTGACCGTGGGCGTCAACGGCCCGGACTACGACCTGACCGCCGCCGAAGCGCTATGCAAGTGGCGCAATAGTCGTTAAACCGGCCGCGCCGCGTTCGCCCCAGGTTCATTGGCCAAACACCGAAACACGCGCGGCAATTCATGAGAAACTCTCACCGCCAGATGGTCAAACCCGGTGGGAAAGAGACGCAACAAAACGATGCCGAAGAAATACGGGGTCAAAGAAAAGGACCTGGTTGTTTCGCACATTCTCCACCTGTTGTTGACCGGAAAGCTGCGCAGCGGGGACCGCGTCGACCGCAACGAAATTGCACTGGGCCTCGGAGTGAGCCGGGTGCCCATTCAAGAGGCGTTGGTCCAACTCGAACACGACGGCATTGTGTCCACGCGTTACCACCGAGGCGCCTTCGTCGAGAGGTTCGATGAAGCCACCGTCCTCGAGCATCACGAGCTCGACGGGCTGCTCAATGGGATTGCCTCCGCACGCGCGGCCACCAATCCCACGCCGCGGATCATCGGACAGCTGGATTCGCTCATGCGCTCGCTGCGCACCGCCAAGGATTCGCGCGCCTTCACCGACATCGCGGCCGAGTATCGGCGCACCGTCAACGACGAGTACGCCGGACCGCGTCTGCACGCCACCATCCGCGCCTCACAGAACCTCATCCCCCGCCTCTTTTGGACCACCTATCAGGGCGGGCGCGACGAGATGCTGCCGTTCTACGAGGATGAGACCTCGGCAATACACCGGCGTGACCCCGAAGCCGCGCGGGCGGCGTGCGTCGACCGTTCCTACCTGATGGCCCAGACCATGCTCGCCGAACTGTACCGGCGGCGGGTCTTCACACCACCCGACGATGTCAGCCGGGTCGTCGCCGGGCCACTGCAGGTAATCGCCGACGCCGACACGATCTGCGGCGAAGCGTCGCTGGCGCTGTAGAACCGACGCTGACCGGGCCGCGTCGCCGTTCAATCGTTACGGTGACACTGATGAGTTTGCGCGTGGTCCGGCACACCAAGCGCCGCGGAAGGGCCTTCGCCCTGGCCGCGACAATTCTCATGGTTTGCGGGCTCGCGCTGGCCGGACCGATGACGCCCGCTGCCGCGGACTGGAATCAATGCGCGCCGGCCGGGGTGGAGAGCGCCCGGGCCCTGCCCAAGGACGTGACCGACAACCCGACCACCGGTGAGGACGACCGCGACACGACGGCGTCGGTCGAGCCACTCGGCGCGGTCGACGCCGGCGCCTTGGGCCTCGGGGTGCCGGGAGTACTGACGGTCGGCACGCTGTCGGACGCCCCACCCAACATCTGCATCAACCCCACCGGCGAGTTCAGCGGCTTCGACAACCAACTGCTGCGCGCCATCGCCGACAAGCTGGGTCTGCAGGTCCGCTTCGTCAGCACCGACTTCTCCGCGCTGCTGGCCCAGGTGGCGTCGCGGCGCTTCGACGTCGGTTCGGCAGCGGTGAAAGCCACCGACGCCCGGCGGCGCACGGTTTCGTTCACCAACGGCTACGACTTCGGCTTCTATTCGCTGGTGGTGCCGCCCGGGTCCGCCATCCATAAATTCAGCGACCTCGCGGCTGGCCAACGCATCGGCGTCGTGCAGGGCACCGTCGAGGAGTCGTACGTCGTCGACGTCCTGCACCTGCAACCGGTGAAGTACCCCGGCTTCGCCACCTTGTACGCCAGCCTCAAGAGCCGCCAGATCGATGCGTGGGTGGCGCCGGGAACCCTCGCGGCGACCGTCATTCGCCCGGGCGATCCGGCGGTGGTCACCGCAAACACCTACAGCCCAGGCAATTTCGTGGCTTACGCGGTCGCTCAGGGCAACAAGCCATTGATCGACGCGCTCAATTCCGGGCTGGACGCCGTCATCGCCGACGGCACCTGGGCGCACCTGTACAGCCAGTGGGTGCCGCGGTCGCTGCCGCCCGGCTGGAAACCCGGCTCCAAAGCCGCGCCCCTCCCCCAGTTGCCGGACTTCGCCGCGATCGCCAAACAACACCGCTCATCGGCGGGGCCGCCCGCCCCGAAATCACCACTGGCCCAGCTGGGTGATTCGTTCTTCGACTGGGACATGTACCGGCAAGCGATCCCGATGTTGTTCACCACCGGGTTGCCCAACACCCTGATCCTGACCAACAGCGCCCTCGCGATCGGTCTGGTGTTCGGCATGGTGCTCGCGATGGCCGGAATCTCACACCGGCGCTGGCTGCGCTGGCCGGCGCGGGTGTACACCGACATCTTCCGCGGCCTGCCCGAAGTGGTGATCATCCTGCTCATCGGGATGGGCATCGGCCCATTGGTCAGCGGCCTGACCAACAAAAACCCGTACCCGCTCGGCATCGCCGCACTGGGACTGATGGCCGCCGCCTACATCGGCGAGATCCTGCGCTCCGGGATCCAAAGCGTCGACCCGGGACAACTGGAAGCGTCCCGGGCCCTTGGCTTCAGCTACGTCACCGCGATGCGGCTGGTGGTGGTACCGCAGGGAATCCGGCGCGTCCTGCCCGCCCTGGTCAATCAGGCCATCGGGTTGCTGAAGGCCTCCGCGCTGGTGTACTTCCTCGGCCTGATCGCCGATCAGCGAGAGCTGTTCCAGGTGGGACGGGATCTCAACGCCCAAACCGGCAGCCTGTCACCGTTGGTGGCCGCCGGCCTCTTCTACCTGCTATTGACCATTCCGCTAACGCATTTGGTCAACTACATCGACAACCGGCTTCGCCGCGGACGACGGGCCGCCGCGCCAGCAGACGATGCCGACATGCTCGTGACGACGTTCGGCCAGGAGATCACGTGACCTCCGGCATCCACGGGCGTGCGTCAGTGTCGCTGGCGGCCAACGACGTTCACCAAACTCTGGGCGGGAGCAAGGTGCTGCGCGGCGTCGACATCGAGGCACCCGCCGGCAGCACCGTGGCGATCATCGGGCCATCCGGCTCGGGCAAGTCGACACTGCTGCGCACGCTCAACCGCCTGTATGAGCCGGACAGCGGCGACATTCTGCTGGACGGCAGGTCGGTGCTGCGCGACGATCCCAACGAGCTCCGCCAGCGGATCGGCATGGTGTTCCAGCATTTCAACCTGTTCCCGCACCGCAGCGTGCTGGACAACGTGGCGATGGCGCCGCGGAAGTTGCGCCGCCTGCCCGCCGACGAGGCGCGCGACCTGGCGATGGCACAACTGGACCGAGTTGGCCTGAAGCACAAGGCCGCTGCACGCCCCAGCATGCTGTCCGGCGGCCAACAACAGCGGGTGGCGATCGCGCGCGCGTTGGCGATGGCTCCCCAGGTGATGTTTTTCGACGAGGCGACCTCGGCGCTGGATCCGGAAATGGTCAAAGGAATACTGCAACTCATTGCCGACCTCGGCGCCGATGGCATGACAATGGTTGTGGTAACCCACGAAATGGGTTTCGCGCGGTCGGCGTCCGACGCCGTGGTGTTTATGGATCACGGCAAGGTTGTGGAATCTGGACCGCCCGAGCAGATATTCGAAGCGGCCGAGACCCAACGGCTGCAGCGGTTTTTGTCCCAAGTGCTTTGATCCCACTAACTGGTGGGCAATAGCTCCCTCGTAAGCACCTCATATCGGGATAGACTCCCGATTTATGGCAGACAGCGAAACGAACCCGGCCGAGGTAGCCGAGCTCGCCGAAGGTTTGCACCGGGCGCTGTCCAAATTATTTGCGATTCTCCGCCGCGGCGACCCCAGCGGCGCGGCCGCCGGGGAGCTGACCCTGGCGCAATTGTCGATCCTGGTAACCCTGCTCGACCAGGGCCCGATTCGAATGACCGATCTCGCCGCACACGAACGGGTGCGAACCCCCACCACGACCGTGGCGATCCGGCGCCTGGAAAAGATCGGGCTGGTCAAGCGTTCCCGCGACCCGTCCGACCTGCGAGCGGTGCTCGTGGACATCACGCCACGGGGGCGGGCCGTTCACGGTGAGTCGCTGGCCAATCGGCGCGCCAGCCTGGCCGCGATGCTGAGCCAGCTCCCGACCTCCGACCTCAACACCCTGATGCAGGCGCTGGCGCCGCTGGAACGGCTGGCCTCCGGCGATCCGACGTCCGGGCCCGCCGGCGTGCCGCCCGCGCGCAAGGAAGCCTGAAAACCTCTTCCTCTCAATGGTTTTCGCCTGCGATCGCGGCTGTCGGTAAACTGCCGGGCATGCCCAATGCACTCATCACCGGCGCCGGCGGCGGTATCGGTTCGGCCATCGCCGCGGCGCTGGCCCCCACCCACACCCTGCTGCTGGCCGGCCGACCCTCCGATCGGCTCGACGGGGTCGCCGAGCGGCTCGGCGCCACCACCTTTCCGCTGGACCTCACCGACTCCGGCGACATCGAAGCCGCCTGCGAAATCGTGGACGAACTCGACGTGCTGGTGCACAACGCCGGATTGGCCATACCCGGCAGCGTTTCGGACTCGCATATCGACGAGTGGCGTGCCACCTTCGCCGTGAACGTCTTTGGGCCGGTAGAACTTACGCTCGCGCTGCTGCCGGCGCTGCGACGGGCGCGCGGCCAGGTGGTGTTCATCAACTCCGGCGCCGGGCGCACCGCCTCGCGGGGCATGGCTTCCTATTCGGCCAGCAAGTTCGCGCTGCGCGCCTTCGCGGATTCGCTGCGCAGCGACGAACCGGAGTTGCGGGTGACGACGATCTATCCGGGCCGGACCGACAGCGATATGCAGCGCGAACTCGTCGAGTTCGAGGGCGGCAGCTACGACCCGGCCAACTTCTTGAAACCCGAAACGGTCGCGGCCGCGGTCGTCCATGCGGTGAACACCCCGCCCGACGGCCACGTCCACGAACTGATGCTGCGACCCACCGGGCGCTAGTCGGCGCTAGACGACCAGGTTGACCAGCCGGCCGGCGACCACGATCACCTTGCGCGGGGTGGCGCCCGCCAGGAACGCCTGGACCTTTTCATCGGCGAGCGCGGCGGCCTTCAGCGTGTCCTGATCGGCATCGGCGGCCACCACGACTCGGCCGCGGACCTTGCCGTTGACCTGGACCGGGTACTCCACGGTGTCGTCGACCAGAAAAGCGGGATCGGCGATCGGGAACGGACCGTGCGCCAGCGGGGTCTCGTGACCCAGGCGCAGCCACAGCTCCTCGGCCATATGCGGGGCCAAGGGCGCCAACATCAACACCAGCGGCTCGACCGCCGCGCGTGGCACCGCGTCGCGGTGCTCCTTGGTGAGATGGTTGGTGTATTCGATCAGTTTGGCCGCAGCGGTGTTATTCCGCAGTGCCGCATAGTCTTCCGCGACGCCGGCGATGGTCCGATGCAGCACTCGCAGCGTCCCGGTCGCCAAGTCCCGGGCGGGCCCGTCTACCACGCGGGTGTCGCCGGTCTGCTCGTCGACGACCAGACGCCACACGCGCTGCAGGAAACGGTGGGCTCCGACGACGTCCTTGGTGGCCCAGGGCCGGGACGCCTCCAGCGGGCCCATCGACATCTCGTAGACCCGCAGGGTGTCGGCGCCGTAGTCGTCGCAGATCTCGTCGGGTGAGATCGAATTCTTCAGGCTCTTACCGATTTTGCCGAACTCTTGGAAGACTTCGACCTCTCCCCCGGGCCCCGGATAGACGAAACGGCCGTCCCGCTCGACCACCTCTTCGGCCGGCACGTACGACCCTCGCGCGTCGGTGTAGGCGAAGGCCTGGATGTAACCCTGGTTGACCAGCCGGCGATAGGGCTCGCGAGAGCTTACGTGGCCCAGGTCGTACAGGACTTTGTGCCAGAACCGCGCATACAGCAGGTGCAACACCGCGTGTTCGGCGCCGCCGACGTACAGGTCGACGCCACCGGGATCCTGCGGCCCGTGCTCGGCCGGGCGCGGACCCATCCAGTAGGCCTCGTTTTCCAAGGCGGCGAACCGCTCCGAGTTGTGTGGATCGGTGTAGCGCAGTTCGTACCAGGAGCTGCCGGCCCACTGCGGCATCACGTTGGTGTCCCGGGTGTAGGGCTTCAGGCCGTCGCCCAGATCCAGCTCGACGTGCACCCATTCGGTGGCCTTGGCCAGCGGCGGTGAGGGCTCGCTGTCGGCGTCATCGGGATCGAACAGCACGGGTGAGTAATCCGGCACGTCGGGCAGTTCGACCGGCAGTGCGGCCTCGTCGAGTGCGTGCGCACGCCCGTCGGCGTCGTAGACGATGGGGAACGGTTCACCCCAGTACCGCTGGCGCGCGAAAAGCCAGTCGCGCAGCTTGAATTCGACGCGCGCCCAGCCGCGGCCTTCGGCCTCCAGGCGTGCGGTGATCTTTTCCTTGGCCGCGGCCACATCCAGACCGTCGAGGTAGCCGGAGTTGACCAGCACCCCGTCACCGGCGTAGGCCGCCTCCGAAATGTCGCCGCCCGCAATGACTTCCACGATGGGCAGGCCGAACTCGTGGGCGAAGTCCCAGTCGCGCTGGTCGTGGCCCGGGACCGCCATGATGGCCCCGGTGCCGTACCCGGCCAGCACGTAGTCGGCGATGAAGATCGGCACCGGTTTGCCGTTGGTGGGGTTGGCGGCGTAACCGCCCAGGAAGACACCGGTCTTGGCCTTGCTCTCCTGGCGTTCGAGGTCTGACTTCGACCCGATCGCCTGCCGGTAGGCGGCGACGGCCGCACCGGGCGTCTCAGCGCCATATGTCCAGCGGGGGTCGGTGCCGTCCGGCCAGGCGGCGGCGAGCAACTCGTCGACCAGGTCGTGTTCGGGGGCCAGCACCAAGTAGGTGGCGCCGAACAACGTGTCGGGCCGGGTGGTGAACACCTCGATGTCGACCGTCTCACCATCGGCCTTGGTCGCCGCGAACAGCGCCTTAGCACCGGTGGACCGGCCGATCCAGTTGCGCTGCATGGTCTTGACCGGCTCCGGCCAGTCCAGCACTTCCAGGTCGTCGAGCAGCCGATCGGAGTAGGCGGTGATTCGCATCATCCACTGCCGCAACCGTTTCCGGAACACCGGGAAGTTGCCGCGGTCGCTGCGGCCGTCGGCGGTGACCTCTTCGTTGGCCAGCACGGTGCCCAGACCGGGGCACCAGTTCACCATCGAGTCGGCCCGGTAGACCAGCCGGTGGCCGTCGATCACGTCGGCCCGCTCCCCCGTCGAGAGCGCGGCCCAGTCCCGGCCGTCCTCGAGGGGGCGGGCCCCGGAATCGAACTCGGCGACCAGCTCCGCGATGGGACGGGCCTTGTTGGCGGCGGTGTCGAACCAGGCGTTGTAGATCTGCAAAAAGATCCACTGGGTCCACTTGTAGAACTCGACGTCTGTGGTGGAGAAGCTGCGCCTGCTGTCGTGAGCGAGACCCAGGCGTCCCAGCTGGCGCTTGAAGTTGACGACGTTGGCTTCGGTCCGGGTGCGCGGATGGGTGCCGGTCTGCACCGCGTACTGCTCTGCCGGCAGCCCGAAGGCGTCGAACCCCAACGCATGCAACACGTTACGGCCGGTCATCCGGAAATAGCGGGCGTACACGTCCGTCGCGATGTAACCGAGGGGGTGCCCGACGTGCAGGCCCTCCCCCGACGGGTACGGGAACATGTCCTGCACGAACAACTTGTCGTCCGGCACCGGGGATCCGTCTTCCGGCGCCAGCGAACCGACCGGGTTGGGCACGTTGAAGGTGCCGAGCTTCGCCCAGTTCTCCTGCCACACGCCCTCGATGCGACCCGCCAGCGCCGCCGTGTAGCGATATGGCGGCGCGTCGGAGTCGGGCGTGGCGGCGCCGGAGTTGCTTGCCGCCGAGGTGGTCGGGGAGTCGGTCACCTGAACAGGGTATAAGGGCCGACACGGCGAGTACGCCGGCCACAGGTTGGTCTCGGTTCCGTTGCGCGCCGATCAGAGGTTCATCCCAGGTGTGTTTCGAGCCTATTCACCGCCTCTGACCTCTAGTTACAGTCAGCCCCTATCGACGGCTTCTGGTAGGCAGCCATTGGAAGGACCGACGCAGATGATTGAGATCGTCCCCGTCCACCGGGCACTCCTCGGCGGTATGGTCGCTGGCCTGATGGGCCTGGCGGTTGTTGCGGGCGGCACGGCATCGGCAGACCCGTTGCCCCCAGCGCCTGCGCCCGTCCCCGCGGTTCCCGCGCCGGCACCGCAGAACCTCGGGCCCGAGCTGGTGCCGCCGAGCAGATATCTCGCGGCCCCGCCCGCCGGCAACCAGATCGTCCCGCCGGCTACCGCCACGGCCCCCGGAACGACGGCCCCGGCCGTCACACCGGCGGCGCCGGCTCCGGCTCCCGCGACATCGGGAACGATCCGCGAATTCCTGCAGTCCAAGGGCGTGAAGTTCGAGCCGCAGAAGCCGCAGGGCTTCAAGGCGCTCGACATCACCCTGCCGGTGCCCGCCCGCTGGACCCAGGTGCCCGATCCCAACGTGCCCGATGCGTTCGCGGTGATCGCCGACCGGCAGGGCAGCAGTATCTATTCCTCGAACGCGCAGGTCGTGGTGTACAAACTGGTCGGCGCCTTCGATCCGAGGGAGGCCATCACCCACGGTTACGTCGACAGCCAGAAGCTTCCGGCGTGGCAGCCCACCAACGCGGCGATGACCGACTTCGGCGGCTTCCCGTCGTCGATCGTCGAGGGCACGTACCGCGACGGTGACCTCACGCTCAACACGTCGCGGCGCCACGTCATCGCCACGTCGGGGCACGACAACTACCTCGTGTCGCTGGCGGTGACCACCGATCGCGCGGTGAGTGTCGCCGACGCACCGGCCACCGACGCCATCGTCAACGGATTCCGGGTGAGCGCACCCGGCGCGACCGCGCCGGCCCCGGCCCAGGCACCCGCCGCGTCGCCGGTGGGGTTGCCGGCTCAGGCGCCCGCCGCCGCTCCGGTCGCCCCGGCACCGGTTACGGCTCCCGTGGCCCCGGTCGCCCCGGCACCGGTTACGGCTCCCGTGGCTCCGGTCGCTCCGGCGCCCGGCGCGGCGCCGCTGGTACCGCTCGCCCAGACCGCGCCGGCGGCTCCCGTCGGACTGCCCGCGCAAACGCCGACGTTGACCCAGCAGCACGCTCCCAGCCTGCTGGCCATGGTGCCGGGCCTGCCCCCGCTGCCGAACTTCTCGTTCCTGCAGCACTGAGGACGCCTCGCCGAGCCGGATTCGCGGGTCGGTCACCCGGCTCGTATTGTGACCCCATGCTGATTGCGGGCGTGCTGTGCATGTGTGCGGCGGTGGCCTCGGCGGGGTTCGGCACCTGGTCGCTGGCGCACAACCAAAACGTCGGTGCCACTGCGTTGGCGCTGCGCGCGATGGCGCCGACCCAGTTGGCGGCCGCGGTGATGTTGGCCGCCGGCGGCGCGGTCGCCATGGCCGCCGTCCCGGACACCGCACTGGTGGTACTCATCGTGTGCGTGGTGGGCGCGCTGGGAACGCTGGCCGCGGGCTCGTGGCAGAGCGCCCGCTTCGCGCTGCGTCAGGAAGCGGCGGCGCCCGCCTGCGCCGGCAGCTGCGTCGGCTGCACGCAGTCGTGCCCCTGAACGGAAACCGGGGGAGCGGCCCTAGTTGCGGCTGATGTCGATGGGGTGGGTAGCCAACAGTGACAGCGGCAGCGGCTGGCGCCGCAACACCTGGCCCCACAGGTCGGACCTCGGTCCGACCAGTACGTCGGATGGCAAGGCGGACAACACAATCCAGTCGTCGCGTTCGATCTCGCCTTCGAGCTGACCGATAGTCCAGCCCGAGTAGCCCGCGAAGATCCGCACCCCTTCGACCAGCGGCGCGATCAGCTCGGGGTCGGCGTCCAGATCAACCATGACCACCCGGCCGTCCACGTGCCGCAAGCCCGGCACGTCCCCGGGATCGGCGCCGACGCGCAGCGTCGCCAGGCACAGCGCTGCGTCGCGCTTCACCGGTCCGCCGATGAACATCGTCTTCGGCTTGGCCGAGAGCTTCGTCCATTGCGGCAACACGTTGTAGACCGCGGTTTCGCTGGAGCGGTTGAGCACGACACCCAGCGTGCCTCCGTCGTTGTGCTCGACGATGTAGATCACGCTGCGCCGAAACGTCGGCTCGAGAAGATCGGTGTTGGCGAGCAGCAAAGTGCCCGCGCGCACCCGTTGCGCGGCGGGTGCTACGTAGTCCTCTGGATCCTCCTGCGGGGGCACCACACCATCATCGCATCCGGTGCATCGTGGCCCAGGGCAATCGCGGGGGTAGGCCCTGGAGATTTGTACTGTGGTTGGGACCGCTCTGATCGCGCGAGCTTTGCCAACCCCAATCCTGGAAGTCGGTTTCGGTGATCCCCACCCGGATGCAGTCCAGCGCACCCGTCGAGATTTGGCGGTCGGTGCGCGGTTTGCCCGATTTCTGGCGGCTGTTGCAGGTGCGCGTGGCGAGCCAGTTCGGCGACGGCTTGTTTCAGGCGGCGCTGGCCGGGGCGCTGCTGTTCAACCCGGACCGGGCCGCGGATCCGCTTTCCATCGCGCGCGCCTTCACGGTTCTGTTTCTGCCGTATTCGCTGCTGGGCCCGTTCGCCGGCGCGCTGATGGACCGTTGGGACCGGCGGCTGGTGCTGGTCGGCGCCAACATCGGCCGGCTGATCCTGATCGCCGCGATCGGCACCATCCTGGCGGTGCGCGCCGGTGACCTGCCGCTGTTGCTGGGTGCGCTGTTCGCCAACGGTTTGGCCCGGTTCGTCGGGTCGGGCCTGTCGGCGTCGTTGCCGCATGTGGTGCCGCGCGAGCAGGTGGTGACCATGAATTCGGTCGCCACCGCGTCCGGGGCCATCGCGGCCTTCTTCGGCGCGAACTTCATGCTGGTGCCCCGCTTCATCTTCGGCGCCAGCGACAAGGGCGCGTCGGCGATCGTGTTCATCACCGCGGTTCCGGTGTCGATCGCGCTGCTGCTGTCGTGGCGGTTCGGTGCCCGGGTGCTGGGCCCCGACGACACCTGGCGGGCGATCCACGGGCCGGTCATTTATGCGGTGACCACCGGTTGGCTGCACGGTGCGCGCACGGTGGCACAGCGCCCTACGGTCGCCGCCACCCTGTCCGGCCTGGCCGCCCACCGGATGGTCGTCGGCATCAACTCGCTGCTGGTGTTGTTGCTGGTCCATCACATGCCAAACCTCAAGGGCGGGGGATTCGGCACGGCCTTACTGTTCTTCGGCGCCGCGGGGCTGGGCGCCTTTCTGGCCAACGTCCTGACGCCGCCGGCGATACGCCGGTGGGGGCGCTACGCGACGGCCAACGGCGCGTTGGCGGCGTCGGCGATCATCGAGGTCGCCGGCGCCGAGCTATTGGTTCCGGTGATGGTCGCGTGCGGCTTCTTGCTCGGCGTCACCGGGCAGATGGTCAAGCTCTGCGCCGACACCGCGATCCAGATAGACGTCGACGACGCCCTTCGCGGGCACGTGTTCGCCGTGCAGGACGCGCTGTTCTGGGTCGCGTTCATCGTTTCGATCACGGTGGCCGGCATCTTGATTCCCGATGACGGGCACGCGCCCGCGTTCGCGCTGTTCGGCTCGGTGCTGTACCTGGTCGGGCTGGCCGTGCACGGCGTCATCGGGCGCCGCGGCGAGCAAGCGAACGATCGCTAAGGTACAGACGTGCTTTGTCCGACGGCCGTACCCGACAGTCTGCGGCTCCGATGACCGGCCCCGCGCCCATGGTCGACGACCTGCGTGCCGAAAGCGACGCGCTCGACGAGCTGGTGGCGCCGTTGCCGCCCGAACGCTGGGCCGATCCGACTCCAGCGCCCGGCTGGACCATCGCGCATCAGGTCGGCCACCTGCTGTGGACCGATCGAGTCGCGCTGATCGCGGTCACCGACGAGCCCGGCTTCACGGAGGTGTTGGCGGGCGCGGCCGCGGATCCGACGGGCTTCGTCGACAAAGGCGCCGAAGAACTGGCGGCCCTGACGCCCGCCGAACTGCTCGCCGACTGGCGGGTCACCCGGGGACGGCTGCACGAGGCGCTGCTCACGGTCGAAGCGGGCCGCAAACTTCCGTGGTTCGGCCCACCGATGAGTGCGGCATCGATGGCCACTGCGCGGCTGATGGAGACCTGGGCGCACGGCCTCGATGTCGCCGACGCGCTGAGCGTGACGAGGACGGCGACTGAACGCCTGCGGTCGATCGCTCACCTGGGGGTCCGCACCCGCGATTTCGCCTTCGCCGTCAACAACTTGGCGCCGCCGCCCGAGCCGTTCCTGGTCGAGCTGCGCGGACCCGGCGGCGACACCTGGTCGTGGGGGCCGCCCGATGCCGAGCAGAGTGTCCGCGGGTCCGCTGAGGATTTCTGCTACCTGGTCACCCAACGACGCCCGCTGAGCGCGCTCGACATCACCGCCGAGGGCGACGACGCTCAGCGCTGGTTGCGAATAGCTCAGGCCTTCGCGGGTCCTCCCGGCGCCGGGCGATGAGCGCGTGAAACGCGCGAAGAGAGCCGGCGCCCATCAACCCAAGCGCCGGGCGATGAGCGCGTGAACTGGCCGATGAGCGCGTGAAACGCGTCAGTGCAGGGGACCGCCGTAACTCGCCTGGTTCTCCGCCTCGGCTTCCTCGCGCAGTGCGGTGATCGCGAGGTTCAGGCGTTCAGCCAGCTCTCCGTGGCCGTACCCGGTCATCACCCCGGGATGCAGAGTCAGCTCGAGCAGCCGGCCGTCGGAATTCGCGACCGCATAGACGTCGCCCAGGTCGACGCTGTAGGTGACGGCTTCGGCCTGCGCCACAAGGGCTTCCCACTTGTCGGCCGCCTCGCTCAGTTCCCGAAGAACCGATTCGACGAGATCCTTCTCGCTGAGATTCGCGCGACTGCCCGAACCCGCCACCCTGACAGTATCGTCGAGCCCTCCGACCAGCGTCAATTCAGACGCGGACAGCTGTGCAGCCGACCTGCCGGGCGGTCACGCGGCGAGCTTTTGGTACCACGCGAGGTGGTAATTCGCCGACACCGAGTCGCCGCTGGCAATGCCCTCGGTGGCGGCCATCAGGAGGCACTTGAGCAGAAGCGCGGGATTGACGTTCGGATACTGAACGAGGAGCTGGTAGCGGGCGGTATCGAGATGGACCCGCAGCACGTCGACCTCCTGGTCGACGACGACGGTTCCCGCGGCAGCGGCTTCCGCCAACCGGGGCACGATCTTGGGCAGGTCGTCACGCCCGCGCGTAGTCGCACTCAGCACGCTCGCCAGATCATCGATGACGGGCAGTGCCCGCGGCTCCCCCGACGATCGGGTGGCGGCGAAATCGACCGAGCGGCGCAATGAATCACCGGGAGTGTAAGTGACGACGCGGACCGTTTCGCCGATCAGCGCGGCGACCCTGCCGCTGCGGCGCTCGGGTTCCAGCAGCCGAACTCCGGCGGGAAGGCTGATGCCTGAGGGTATCCATCCGTGAGCGAGATCGGTGACCAACACCGTCGTGCCGTCGGCGCGATCTCCGATCGCCCAATTCAGGCGTGGCTCCTGCCGCACCACGAATTCGAGCAGCCGGTTCAGCCGCTGGTCGTCGAATCCCTTTGGTGGTGAAGGCTTTTCGATGTGTGGCCGGGCCGCGCCGAAGGCGGCCGTCTCGGGCTCGACCTCGGCCGGGGTGGCATCGGCGGTTGCCGGGGTGGCATCGGCGGTTGCCGGGATGGCTTCGGCGGCGGCCTCCCGCGGCGCCTCGGGCTCCGCGCTGGCGGTGACCGGCTCGTCGACGATCGCGTGGTGGCGGCCGGAGTCGGCCGGCTCGGGTGCCCGTTCGGGTGCACGCTGCACCGGCGCCCCGGGCGCCGGCTCCGCCTGCGTGATCACCGGAATGACCTGCGTCTGTTCGAGGTGGGCTGCGTCGGTGGTCCCGACGGGCTCGTCGTCGGAAGTGGCCGGCTCGCTGGCCCCCTCCGGTTCGCCGCGAACGGCGGGCGGCTCGACCACCGCGTGATGGCGGCCGGAGTCGGCCTCGTCCGAAGGCGGCTCGGGTGCAGACCCCGGTGGCGCTGGCAGAACCGGCTCGGACCTGATCACCGGGATGACTTGTGTGTCGTCGAGGTGGGACGCGTCGGCGGGTTCCCGCCGAGCCGCCTGCGGCGATGCACTTTCGGCGACCGGGTCGGGCGCGGACTGGCGACGACGACGCCTTGGTGGTGTCGGATCTAGTCGACCCGGCGCGGGCGCTTCGGGGACGGCCCTGACCTCACGGATTGTGGGCAGCACCTGCGTCTTGTCCAGGTCCGCGCGGGGCGGCTCCGGCCGCGGTGGGGGAGGAGCGGGGGGTCGGGCTCCGCTCTTCACGGCATGCAGGTAGCGGGTCGTCGATTCGACTCGGCGCACGGCGCGAGCCCGGGCCTCCTCGATGACCCGCGCCTCGGCCGCCTGGCGCGACGGGTCGGTCATGCCCGCCCGCTTGAGTAACTTCAGTTCGTCGTTGGCGGCGTGCGCAATTCGTTGCAGGTCGGCCTTGAGATGTTCAGCGAGAGTTGCCGTTTCGGCCGTCACCGTCGACAACTCGGCAGGCCACAGCCCGCCTGTCACCCAAGGGGTGCAGTCGATAGGAGAGCTGAAAGCCGGCGTCGCCAGTGATTCCCGGGTAGCTCTCCGGAGGCGCTGGCGCGCCGACATCCGACCGAAGACCGCCACCGGCTAAGCGTACCGGGACCCAGCCGACGACTTGTGCGGTCAGTGAATTGTGTGTTCGCAGGGCCCTGGGTAGCGTGAGGACATGGCTGATTCTGCACTGCAGCAGCAACTCGACGAGGTCCGCACCTTGCTGGCTCGCGCACGAGAGTTGTTCGGCCCCAACCCGGTAGAGCCGCCGACCGGTATCGCGCCCGATCCCAGCGTCGCCAAGCCGTGGCTCCGCTAGGCCGGCGGCGCGCATGACGGCCCGCTAGATCGCGCCGTTGCGGCGACGCAGTTTGTGCGCCAGCAACTTTTCGATGGCCGCGTCGAGGTCACGCGGGGTCGGAACCTCCGCGGAGGGCGTATGCCCGGCGGCGACGATCTCGTCGCGAATTTCCAGCAACGCTTTGAGGCATGAGACGTCGGCGGTCAGCAGAATGCCCTGCGCCAGCGTCTCGGCATCGGTTTCCATCGCCTCTTCGCTCAGCGCGACGCTGTGCATGTAGCCGCCGCGGCAGGAGCGGACAAGGATGTGTCCACTCGGGTGAACAGTGTCGAAAGCGGGATTCGCGTCGGTCATCGACCGCGGTCGACGATGTCGCCGAACTTCCCGGCCGCCTCCTGCTCGTGCTGTTCCCACATCGCCGCCGAATCGGTCAGCTTGTCGGCCAAATCGGCGTGGTCGGCAGCTTGCTGCTCGTAGCACTGGCGTCGAAGTTCCAGCAGCTCACGGCCCGCGTCACGCAGCTCGCTGAAGATCGGCCCGAGCGAATCCAGGCTCTCTTGGATCGCGGGGTGCGACGACGGGACGGTACGCAGGTACTCCGAGGTGTCCTGGTGGTGCGCGGCAGCCTGACGTAGGTGCGCAGGCACTACATGAATCGAATCTGCCATCCGCTGTCTCCTGTTGACGACCGCCGGCACTGCCGACGAGTTCATTTTTGTCAGGTGGTCGACGAGGTCGCCGGCCGGGTAGGTGTCGGTGGGTCAGGCTTGGCCGGCGTCGCTGGTGCCGCGGTCGCCGCCGGCGGATGCTCCCAGCCTAGGAAGCTCGGCCCGCTCACGGTGGCGATGCGTTGAATTTGGCCGTCGAGCAGCGCCTTGCCGGGGCTGAGGGCCAGCGCGTGACGATCGGTGAACATCCCGATATCGCCCGGCGTCACCTGCAGGGAATCGATGGGGCTGGGCACCGCGGTTCCCGGTGGGGGGATGGTCATTCCCTGCTGTTGGAAGGCCTCCGCTATCGGGGTGCCGGCGACGGCGGCCTTGATCGCGGCGGCCAACTGCGGGCTCGCAGCGGTGACCGTTTCACCGTCCGGCAGGGTCACCGGTGTGGGGCCGGCCGTCGGCTCATCCGACGAGCCCGGCTGATCGTCGGTCCCGTCGCCGGCCTCGTTCGAGGCGTCCTGCGCGCCCGGATCCTGGTCTTGGGCGTCGGGCAGTTCGTCGTCGGCCGGTTCTTCCAGAGCCGGGTCGGTCCCGTCGGCACCGCGTAAGCCGGAAAGGCCGCCGGCCCCGTCCCAACCGGCCATGGATCCGGGCACCGAGCCCAGCCCCGGCAGGGACCCGCCACCAAAGGTGGGCATGGCCGGTGCGAACGGCTGTTGCGACGCGGGCGGGATCGCGGCGCCGGCGGTTGGATCCAGGCCGGGAACATCGCCGGGCAGCAGACCGTCATCGTCGCCGAATAAGGAGTCCAGCAGCGGATCCCACTCGGCGTCGGGATCGTCGGGCGCTCCCGCCGCCGGCGCATCGCCAACGGCCACCGCCGCCCGCGGTTGTTCGCCGGCAGGCTTCGGGTCGCCCTTGGAGGCGTCGTACAGCGACGTCCAGGCGGCCATCAGCGCTGACTTCGACGTGTCGTCCAGGCTGGCGTTCAGGACGACCTCGCGGATATCGCGGAGCTTGCCGATAAGGAACCGCTGGAAGTCGCGCGCTCCCGCCGGTGTGTCCAGGTCTGACCTGGTCCGTACGGCCGCTTCGGTCTCGTGTTGCAACCTGGTGAGCGCGTCTCTGCCGTCCACCGCCCGCAGGTGCGCGTTCAGGATGGCCGAGACCACCTGCATGTCCAGTTGGGAGCTGGCCGAGTTCTGCTGTGCCAGAGCGGCTTCGGCGTGTGCGATGGCATCGGCCGCCTCGCCCGATTCGCGATCCGGGGGCGGCGTGGTTTCGGCGGGCGGCCTGCCCACGGGCGGCTCGGGGGTTGCTCCCGCGCCGAAGACGCCTGGGTGCTGTTGGCGGATCTTGTGCAAGATCGCCTCAACCTGGTCGGGCCGGGTGGTCGGGGTGATCACGGCGGTCACTTCAGCAGGCGCCAAGCCCGTCTGCCATGCGTTCGGATCGCCGGTGCGGTCTCGCACGTATTTGACCGCGGCGAGCAGGTCGTCATACGCGGACATCAGCCGGGCGGGCGGCGGCGCAGCCCGCTCGAACGCTGCTGCCGGAAAACACGCGACCCCTCCATGTCGGGCGACGGTACTCACGGGCATGGTCGGTGACAATTCAGTGCGTTGGGCGGTGTGGACTAGTTCCGGTTAGCCGCTTTCGGCGGCGTACTGGTCCCGAAGACTCTGCAGCACAGCCTTTTTGGCCTGCCCGAATTCGCGCGCCTCGGCCACGACCGACGCGATCTCGCGTTGCTTGGCCAGCAGGAACTTCTGAAACTCACGCGCCCCCATGGGCGTATCGAGGGCGAGGTCCGCCTGGTGCACGGTCGCGTGGTCGATCTGTTCGGCGATGGAGTCCAGCCGCCTGACGCTCTCGCGCGCCGCATCGTGAGCGCTGGAAAGCACCTCGTTCAGCAAACGGTCGGCTTCGGACGCGGCGCCATGCTGACTCGCCAGTGCCGAGCGCCGCGCCTCGACGGCCTCTAACGAAGGTCCGGGTTGTTCCGGCATCGGCTCACCCTTCTCGTCGTGCCCGCGTCACCGGGCGCTCGTGTTCTGTCATATCGGTCGGCGGATCGCAACGTTGTTGCCCAGTCGGCTGATTCGCACCGAGGCACCCGAATAGGGCGCCTCCACAACGAGGTTGTTCCCGATGGCCAGCTGCACGTGACCGGCGTGCGGAAACACCAGATCCCCGGGCCGCACTTGCGTGCGGGCCACCGGGATACCGTCGTTGATCTGTTGATAGGTGGTGCGATCCAGGTGAATACCGGCCTGGGCGTAGCTCCACTGGACCAGGCCCGAACAGTCGAACTGGTCGGGTCCGGTCGCGCCCCACACGTACGGTCGGCCCAGTCGGGACAATGCCGCACGCACCGCCACCGCCGCTCGGTCGGCCGGCACGCCCCGCAGCCCCGAGATGCCCAGCCGCCGCAGCCGATAGCGCAAGGCGAGCAGTTCCGCATGGCGCCGTCGCGCGCGCAGGCGGGCCGACACGACGTGGGCCCGCTGCGCCCGTAGCCGAGTCGCGCGCCGCCGCAGCGCCTCTCGCTGGGCCAGCGGCGTCGACGGCGTCGTGGCGGCATCGGCGAGGGCCGCGTCCAGGACCGCCCTGGTCAGCTCGCGGGCCTGCGCCCGGTCGCGGTGCGCGCCGGCGATGATGTCACCGGCCGCGGCGTCGGTGCCGGCTGCCGCCGTGAGGCGTTGCCGGCTGTGGTCGACCGCGAGTTGGTAACCGCCGTGCGCCATCGTGTTACCCAACCGGGCGGCGCGCTGCAACACGTTGAGGTGATGCCCGGTCGCCGTATCCAGGGATGACGGCTCGGCGCGGCCGGCGAACAGTTGATGGGCCCGGCTCAGCGCCTCGACGTCGGCGTCATTCATGATGTCCCCCCGTCGTCGTCCTGGCTCGCACCTTCTGGTTGCGACTCGACGGCGTCGGTGAAGGCGCGCACGCGGGGGAGGGCGCCCGGCGGGATCGCTCCCCGGTTGCGGATGTCCCACATCTCGTCGACATCGACGCCGACGAGTGCGGCGATGACGGTCTCCGGCAATGACGACTGCGTGCACGCCCGGTCGAAGCGGGCGCCCAGGCTGTTCGGCATCCGCTTCAACAGCGCTGCGCGGGTCGCCTCCAAGGCCTGCAAATGCTCCATCAACCGGCCGGTCGAGTCGGCCCCGGCACCCACCGCCACCCGCCAGGAGCTGGCGGCCAGCATCTCGGCCTTCACGCATTGCGCGATCACAGACAGAATATACGTCTCATATTCGTTTGATGTTGTCGCAGGCAGTCGATCGATGACGGATTTGAGGGCGTCGAGCTGTGCCTCGGCATAGCCTTCCAGCACTTCCGTGTCGCTGTGGCGGTCGACCACGACCGGCCCGCTGCGCCGCGCGGGCACCGGGGCGGGCGGCTGGGCGGCCATCAAACGCGCCAGCTCGGCCTCCGGATCGGCGGCCACCAGGAGCCGCGAATAGGTGCCCGGTGGCAGGCCAAGGCCGTTCTCGATCTTTTGAACTGTGCTTTTGTGCGGCTTGCGGGCGCCGCGCTCCAAAAAGCTCAGTCCCATGATGCTGACCCCGGTCGCGGCGGCGAGATCGGCTAGTGACCAATCGCGCGATTCACGCAACGCGCGGATAGCCGCACCAGCGGATTCACGGGTCACCGCACGCTCCGGCCATGGGCCGGATATTACACAGAGGCGGTCGTGGTTATCGGTTTATACGTTTCTGTCACGTTTCTCTTGCGCCGCGCGCCACCATCTGTATACGCTTCTGTCTACGTTTCACGCTCGACAAGGAGACCGACATGGGACACCCCTGCGCAGCCAACCCGGAACTTTGGTTCGGCTACCCCGACGACGACGGTGGTGACGGCGCCGCGAAGGCGCGCGCGTACGAGCGGTCGGCCACCGAGGCGCGAATCCAGTGCCTGCGCCGCTGCCCGCTGGCGCAGCAGCGTCGGTGCGCCGCACACGCCATCGCGCACCGCGAGGAGTACGGCGTGTGGGCGGGCGTGAAGCTACCGGGCGGCCAGTACCGCAAGCGGGAACAGCTCGCGCACGCCCACGAGGTCCTGCGACGCATCGCCTCCGGCGAGATCAATGCCCGACAGCTGCCCGAGAACGCGGCGCTGCTGGCACGCCACGAACACGAAGCCGTCGCGGTGCCCGCGGTCGTGCTGCACCTGCCGTTGGCGCAAATCAAACCCCGTTCGGCCGCCTGACAATTCGGCGACACCCGGGGCAGCAGTTTGCTGAGCCGGTCAATGGGGTAGTCGGGGTCGGCAGAACCAGTCTGTCGACCCAGAGGCGCACCCATGACGTTCGACCTGACCCCGACGGCAGCACAGCACGACCTTGCCAGGCGCACACACGAGTTCGCCGAAGAATGCATCCGTCCGGTAGCGCTTGAGTATGACCAGCGCCAGGAGTTCCCGTGGCCGGTGCTCGAGGAGGCGGCTCGGCGCGGCTTTTACAGCCCGCTGTTTTACCGCGATCTGATCGGTGATCCGACCGGCATCTCCCTACCGATGTTCATGGAGGAGCTGTTTTGGGGTTGTGCCGGGATCGGTTTGGCGATTGTCATGCCGGCGCTGGCACTGTCGGCGATCGGGCAGGCCGCGTCTCCCGAGCAGATGCTGGAGTGGGCGCCCGAATGTTTCGGCACCCCAGGCGATCTCAAGCTCGCGGCACTGGCGATCTCGGAGCCCGAGGGCGGCAGCGATGTGCGCAACCTGCGTACCCACGCGCGTCGCGACGGTGACGACTGGATCATCGACGGCCATAAGATGTGGATCGGCAATGGCGGCATCGCCAACGTGCACGTGGTCAACGCCGTGGTCGACGAGGAGCTCGGCCACCGCGGTCAGGCCTTGTTCGTCGTGCCCGGTGGCACACCGGGCCTGAAGCTGGTGCGAAAGCTGGACAAGCTGGGTTGCCGGGCCTCCCATACCGCCGAGTTGCTCTTCGAAGGTGTGCGCGTTCCCGGAGCGAATCTGCTTGGCGGACAAGAGAAGCTAGAACACAAGCTTGCCAAGGCCAGGGAGGTGGTGGCTGGCGGCAAGCGGTCCGGTTCGGCGACGCTGGGCACCTTCGAGCAGACCCGGCCCATGGTCGCCGCCCAGGCCATCGGCATCGCGCGTGCGGCACTCGAATACGCCACCACGTACGCCACCGAGCGCGAGGCCTTCGGCGGGCCGATCATCGACAACCAGGGCATCGCCTTCCCGCTGGCGGAGCTGGCCACCCAGATCGACGCCGCGCGGCTGCTGACCTGGCGTGCGTCGTGGATGGCGGCCAACAACGTTCCCTTCGAGCGGGGAGAAGGTTCGATGTCGAAGATGGCCGCCAGCGAAGTCGCGGTGAAGGCCACCGAACGTGCCATCCAGACCATGGGCGGCTGGGGCTACATCACCGACCATCCCGTCGAGAAGTGGTATCGGGATGCCAAGCTGTACACCATCTTTGAAGGCACCAGCGAGATCCAGCGGATGGTCATCTCCAACGCGCTGGGCGCCGCCGTCGGGACCCCGCCGCTGCATGTGGTCCTCGAGCCGTCCGGGGGAGCGCTGAACCGGGTCTTCGGGCGCGGCACCCCGTTGCGGTCACGGGCCGCCGATAGCGCGCTGTCGATGAAGGATCGGGTGCCCGAGCCTGTCATGCGGCTCGCCATGAAGGTGCTGCGGCCCCCGCGCAAGTAGGGACGCCGGGTACGGTCGCGGATGACGGCGCTGCGTGCGGGCCCCGCGACGGAGGATGGACGATGAGCAACCTAGAGGTCGCCCCGGCCGAACTCTCCTGTGCCGCTGCACAACACTCGGACACCCCCACGATGGTGGAAGTGCTGCATCCGCGCGAAGTGCCGTTGGGCGGCCCGAGGGCGATTCGGGTGCAACGCACGCTTCCGCAACGGCAGCGCTCACTCGTCGGCGCGTGGTGTTTCGTCGACCATTACGGGCCGGTGGCCGCGCGGATGGATGTGCCGCCGCACCCGCACACGGGACTACAAACCGTCAGCTGGTTGTTCAGTGGGGAAGTGGAGCACCGCGACAGCGCCGGCGTACTCGCGGCCGTTCGGCCCGGCGAGCTGAACCTGATGACCGCCGGGGCCGGCATTTGTCATTCGGAAGTGTCGGTGGATTCCGGCGCCCCCTTGCACGGTGTCCAGCTCTGGGTCGCGCTGCCCGCCTCCGACCGCGACACCGGGCGAGACTTCGCCCATTACACACCGCCGCCCGTGGCATTGCCGGGCGCGCGGGCGCACGTCTTTCTCGGTGAGCTGGCCGGAAGCCGTTCGCCGGTACCAACATTCACACCGCTATTGGGCGCCCAGATCGAACTCGACCCCGGGACCACGCTGGACGTTGACGTCGACCCGACCTTCGAGCACGGGGTGCTCTGTGACTTAGGGACCGTGCGCGTGGACGGGACGGCCCTGACGATCGCCGAGCTGGCGTATCGAAGCCCCGGGCCGGCGCAGCTGCAGATGCACAACGCGGGGGTGGGCCCGGCACGAGTGCTGCTGCTCGGCGGCGCGCCCTTCACCGAAGAGCTGGTGATGTGGTGGAACTTCGTCGGGCGAAGCCACCAGGACATCGCCGAGTACCGCAGATTGTGGGAGGACGCCGACGATCGATTCGGCGCCGTCCAGGGCTACCGGGGAAACGTCGCCCGGCTGCCCGCGCCACCGCTGCCGACCGTTCGGCTCCGGCCACGGCCAGTACCGCAAAGGAAGGGAAATACAGATGACAACCGATAAGACCGGCGCCGAAGCCACGGTGCGCCTCGAGGACGGGAAGTACACGATCGCCGTCGACGGTAAGACGGTCGGGCTGGCCGATTTCGCCGACCGTGGCGATCAGCGCGTCTTCTACCACACCGAAATCGACCCGGCGTACGGCGGACGTGGGCTGGCGACCATCCTGGTCGAGGAGGCGCTCAACGAGGCGCGCGACGAGGGTAAGCGCATTGTTCCGGTGTGCTCGATGATCGGCACGGTGCTCAAGAAGCATCCCGAATTCAATGACATCACCGATCCCGTCACTCCGGAGATCTCCCGGTGGGTGCGCTCGTAAGGGGCAGGTGATAATCGTGGTTGGTTGCACCATCTTTGCACGTGGTTGAAGCGGGCACTTACTGCGGCCCGTCCCCGAACCACACTCTTACACAATGCTGGCAGGTGCGTAAAGAAAGGCAAGCGGCTATCTCTTCGAGAGCACTCAGATTATCATATGCGGATTGCAACTAGTTGGCTTCGTCAGGTTTTGGCCACCCCCACCGTTTCCACGAGTTCGAGCGGCGTAGAGCGGCCAGCTCGTCGCAGACGCGCGCCGTGGTTGGCTTATCCGCGAATAGCTCTTCGACATCGCTCAGGTTTTGCGACAACCAATGGGCCTGGTCCACTGGCTGGATCTGTCCTGCGTCGTCGCCCCGCCCTAAGTACTGACGGATGAGTGAAAGCGCGAACCCGTCGGGGTCGGCTTGCAATACTGGTACTGCAACGAAATAAATAATGCCGCGGTCATTAACGATATTCCATTTGAGCACTTCACTCGAGAACATAATTGATGCGTCGATCTCCGCAAGACCTCGGTTAGACGAATCCGTGATCCTATATTTGGGGTTCAGATAAAGAACGCTGGCATAGCGAACGATGAATTCTAAAAGCGTCTTCATCGCTAACCTCCAATCTTGGGGGGTATGAGCGTATAGCCGTCGGTTACTTGATATCCGTGCGCCTTGAGGTAGTCGAGCTCGGCAGCCGTATATGTCTTGTCCAAAACCCTATCGATAGGAGTCGATAGTCTAATGGTGTCCCGATTCGCGATTGCAATGTCGAGGACATGCTGGTTTGCCGCAAGTCGCTCAACTGGTGTGGCGGAGTTCCATGCATCCCCGATGTCGAAGTAGCTTGCGCCCCGCTGTTGAGCGACGTCGATGTACGAAGGTCCGCCCTGCACCGGATTGTTATACGGTCCGAGGACGGTTTCGCCACTGCCGGTCAGATGCTGTTCAGATAGCGCTCGCAACTCGGGAGGCATGTAGCGCAGGGGGTCGTCGAGGATGAATTCCGGATGCGCTGGGTCAATCGCAACGGGCGGTGGGCTGTCGGGCAATACAGGTGCGTGAGGCCCAGCTGGCGCATGTTCGACCGGTGCGTCAGCGGCCGGCGGAGCGTGCTCGACCGGAGGCGGCTCAAGAGGATGCGTGCCGGGGACGGGTTCACCTCCGACCCCAGGTGCACCGTGCGGGGGGAGATCCGCCTCGGCCAGGGCGCCACGCAATTCTGGCCCGGTCATGCCACTGGCCGTCAGACTTTCGGACGTCAGGCCCTCAAACGCTTCTCGACCGAATAGCGCCTTCGCGCCTTGTAAAAGCGCCTCCCCGCCGGCCTTCAGCCCCGGCCCCCCGACCGCCAGGGTGATGGCGGTCCATAGCGGTTCGGGGGTGGCTTCCACTTGCCCGGGATCCGGTGTGCGCATGCCGGTCAACTTGCCGCCGTTGAAGCTGTAGTAGGTGCCGGTGGCCTGGTCGAAGAACTCGCCCGATCCGTTCTTGAGCTGGCCGATTACCTGTACGGGCTGTCCCTTGTCGTTGTAGGTGAACATGAAATGCCCGTCGGGGGTGATGCTCACCGACGCGGGATCGATGCCGGTGTAGTCGGGTATCTTGCGCAGGTCGTCGAGAGCCTTCGCAAGATCGTCCTTGAGCTTGGGCAGCTTGGCATTGGCGGCCTCGGCTTCCGGCGACCCTGGGCCGTGGGTGTACGCGTCGGCCGCGGCCTTATTGAGAGCGTCCCGCGCAGCACGTACCTTGGCCAGCTGGTCCGCCACCGCCTGTTTGGTGACTTGGCGGATCTCCGCCAGCGCGGCTTGTTGGGCGGGAGACGGCGGGGCGACACCGTCAGCGTCGGCGCCGTGGAGGGGCGCGCCGTCATACCCTTCGGCGTGAAGGCTATCCAGCGACTTCTTAAGGCCGTCGGAGTAGCCGTTGCGAATTGACTGCAGTGCGGCGAGCGCCGCCTTGGTGTCCCGGACGGCGTCGTCTTCACACGTGTTGATGAACGCATGCACTGCGTCCTTGTCGGCGGCGGTGAGGCTTTTGTCGTTGTTCAACAGGTTGACGGCCTGCACAACCGAGTCCGAGATGCTCTTCAACTGCGCGTCCAGAGCAGCGATCCGCGCCGCGCCGGCCTTCTGTGCGTCGGCCAACGCCGCGGCGATGTTCTCTAGGTCCGCTCCGATCTTGGGTAGCTGCAACGACTGCGCTCCAAGAGATTTCACCACCCGCTGGACTTCTTCGGAGTCGTTGATCGGATGACCGCCGTCCTGGTGGTTCCAGGCGGCTTCGAAGCGGCTGCGGGCTTGCTGGAAGGCGTTGTCAGACTCCGCGGTGCATCGGCCCGCGCGATGAAAGGCAGCGGCTAGATTCGAGATGTGCAACGGGCTGCCCGCCTGCAGGCTTGCATTAATCGCCCAGGGGTCGCCGCCAGCTTCGGCGACAAGCGCCTTCTCATCTATATAGGGAAGTCCCATGACACCGTCGATGACTCGCTTGCTTTAGGCAGCTCATCGCGGACAGAATTTCCACCCCGTACTGAGCTGTGAATAAGCGTACTAATGCGGACACCGAGGTCAATTCACTACGCGCCGCCGGGGCGCGATACCAGGGAATGTGCCGATAAGCGTTCCGTCCGTACGTTCTTTTCGTGACGGTGGAAGCCGAGATCTAATGAGCCGTTGTCCGCTCCAGCGCGTACAGCGCCATGCGCCGGTTCGGCATGTCGTGTTCACCGAGGAATTCGCAACCCAGAAACTCGCAGAGCCGACGCACCGTCGTGTTGCGATGGTCCGGGTCGAACATAATCCGTTGGCACGCAGGGTCATTGACGATGATGCTGGCGATCACCCTGCGAAGTATCAGAGGGCCCAGGCCGCGGTTCACCATCTCCTCGTCCGCGATCGCCCCGTGCAGCCCCAGATCATGTGGCTGGCTGGGGTAACACCGGGCGATGGAGTCCTTGGCGGCCCGGTAGATCTCCAGGTATGCGCGATCCACACCCTTGATGCTGAGGATGAGCGGCCGCGAGTATGCGCCCTCGACCTGGGCGCGCAGATGGGTACGCCAACGGGCCACCGGCCAGTCGTACTCCCAGGTGGTGGCCAGATGCGGCCGGTTCATCCACTCCGCCACCATTTCCGCGTCCGGACCGTCGGGGTCGGCAACGCGAATCGTGTTGGGCCACGCCAATTCCGGTATCGGCGGGGGAGGAGCCTTGCGGACCGCCTCGCTGATGTCCGTGAGCTCCCGCGGGAGCACAGCCCCTGGGAGGCCGGTCGTCATGAAACCGCCGGCCTCAGGTGGCAAGCTGCCGGCCCACCTCGAGTCGCCGGAGCTTGCCCGAGGAGGTACGCGGCAGCGAGCCTGGCGGCATCAAAACGACGTCGGCCGGGGTCACACCGCACACCGAGATGACCCGCTTGATAACGGCGCTGCGGGTCACATCATGGTCTGAACCCAGGAACTCCGCAGCGATGAGCAACCGGGACTGGGCGGCCCCGGACTCGGACCCGACCGCCACCACCGCGCCTTGCCGCACGCCCTCGACTTGTCCGGCGACCTGTTCGATTTCGGTGGGAAAGATATTGCGGCCGGCGATGGTGATGACCTCCTTGGAACGACCACAGATCGTCAGCTCGCCGTCCACCAGATAGCCGATGTCTCCCGTGCGAAACCACTGCGTGTCGAGACCCGCGGCGGAGCCGGCGTCGCCGAAATAGCCGTCCATCATGGAGGTTCCACGGATCTCGACTTCTCCGATCCGATCGTCCGGCGTGTTCTCGGCTGGGCGTATCCGTAGCTCCATGCCAGGGATCGGCCGGCCCAGCAGGGCATATTTCTGGCGGGTCCCGGACTCGGTGCGCTCGTCGATGCGCAATCCCGTTGCGGGTTCGGGCATCGTGACGGCGCAGGTCGACTCGGCCATCCCGTAGGCCGGGGTGGCCGCCGACGCCCGGAAACCGAAGGGCGCCATGGCCGTTGCGAACTGGTCGAATCCCGCGCAGTCGACGGGTTCTCCGCCGTTGATCGCAATCCGAAGCGGTCCCAGGTCGACGTCCGACACCCGGCCCGAGAAGCGGCCGAGCGTGGCATACCCGAAGTTCGGTCCGGCGGTGAACGTCGCCGCGCTGGCCGAAAGCCATTCCGCCCAGCGCAGCGGTGCGGCGGAGAACGCGCCCGTCGGCGCCTGCCATAACGGCATCCCCCTCAGCGCGCAGCTGAGGAGGAAGGCCAAGCCCATGTCGTGATAGATCGGCAGCCACGAACAGCCGCGATCCGACGAGCCGTCGAGCTGGAGCCGGTCGGCGATGCCGCGCATGTTGTTCAACACGGCGGCAGGCGATAAGACGGCCGTGCGCGGATCGCCGGTCGAGCCGGCCGTCCCCTGGAGGATCGCGTGATTCGAATCCGCCTGTCCGTGAGGGCTGTTCGATGTTCGGGCGCGGGCGGCCTCGCGGAGGTCGCAGACGGTCAAGGCGGACTCGGCATCGCCGAGAAGGCGCAACGTGGACCCGTGGCTGAGGACCATGCTGACCCCGACTCCGCTGAACCGAGTCATCGTGCTGTGCGCCCAGTCAGCCGGGTCGGCGCCACGTCGGGGGCGCGGGAGGATCGATACCGCCGCGCCCGCCAGCCACGCGCCCTGAATGGCGGCGACCAGCTCGACGGTCGGCTCACCGACCAGCCCCACGGCCCCGACGTGATCCTGCTGCAGCAGCCGCGTAGCAATGCGTTCGGCCATGCCGTGGACTTCGGGCCACGGGTACGCGGTCCATTGGTCGGCCTCTTTGTCCAGGACCACCAAGTCGTGCGGTGACCGGGTCATCGCCTCACGCATCGCGGCGGCAAGGACGTTCATGCGCGGGGCCCCGCGCCAGTCAAATCGTTTGTGACCGTGACGGATTCGCGATTCCCGGGGCGGTGGTCATCATGGCGGATACTGACCAACTGATCTTCGACGGCGCGGGGCACAGGGGGATTGGAGAAGGTCATATGCGGGGACCATACCGCTCTGATTTAGGTAAGGCTACCCTCATCGCAAAGTGTGGGTTGTGTCACCGCCGTCGCCGGCGCCCCGCCAGAATGAGCTGCGACCCCGGTCGCGCGCTTCCTATTACTCACGGCGACAACGCTTTTACGCCCGGTCGCGCAGCTCCTGCCGGGGTGGCTATTTTGCCCGGATGCCCCGGAGCCGGTCTGAAATGATGGTGTTGTGGCAGACCCCTGCGCCCTCTGTGGATTCACCTACGACCTGCGGTGCGCCGTAACCGCCGCCGACGACACGCGCGCCCGCGCGGCCGAAGTTGTTGCGCTTCTGTGTAATAACGGCGTCGACGTGCGGCGGCGTCCGCGGCCGGACGTATGGTCTCCGCTGGAGTACGCGTGTCATCTGCGAGATGTGCTGCTCGTGCAGCGCGAACGGGTGCTTGCAGCCCGGCGCGTCAACGGCGCCGACTGCGCGCCCATGGGTCGCGAGGAGCGCGCGGAGCACGAGGGGTACAACGAGCAGGACCCCACCGCGGTCGCCCGCCAACTCACCGACGCCGCAGCGCTATTCGGCATTGTGCTGACGCGGCTCTCCGCCGCGGACTGGGATCGCACGGTCGTCTATCACTATCCCGAGACCAGTGAGCGGTCGTTGCGCTGGGTCGCCGTGCACACCGTGCACGAACTGCAGCACCACCTCCTCGACATCCGGCGCCAATTCTGAGCCCCGGCGGGCGGGAAACCCGCTGGGCCGCCCAATCGCCCGGTTCTACGGTGCAGTAAGGACGCGTTGCGGCGGTACTGGGCCGAGGCGGACCGGTCACGATCTAGCGGCTTCATCAACCGTTTCGTTCGGGATGTCGGGCAACAGCTCGACATCTGCATATAGTCCCCAACCCCGGAGTTCTGCCGCGGTTTCCCGCACGCAGCGCTTGGCCCAGCGTGGGTTGAGTCGGTTCAGCAGCTCAAACTGCTTTGCCCACAGCAATCTGCGGGAGTCCTGCTGAGGGGCGCTGTGCCGGGCGGCGAAGAATCCGCCGACATCGAAGGCGGCATCTTTGGCGAACCAATAGAGCGCCTCGTCGATGTCACCGACACGGTCGAATTTTTGCCTACCGCGCTCCCAGTAGTCGTAGTGATACCGGCCGTCGTCATCGATGTAGATGTTGCGGTCGTCGTTCTTCAACACGATGCCGACCTCGATTGCTGGAGCGTTCAGCATCGCTGCGAGGCGATTGACCTCGGCCTGCAATCGGGCAATCCTGCCATCGCCCATGGCGCCCGACTTTACGTCGCGCCGGCACATCCACCCCCCACGCACGAAAAAAAGTCACGACCTCTTGCGAGGCCGTGACTTTTCGTCGAACCGCTCTGTGGGCGAAGGGGGACTTGAACCCCCACGTCCCGAAGGACACTGGCACCTGAAGCCAGCGCGTCTGCCATTCCGCCACTCGCCCGGAAAAACAACCGATGGACCATATCACTCTAATGGCCCGATCCCCGAACCGCCGCAGCGGGCCCGCACAACGTCCCGCGCGCGCACCCGTTCGCCGGGAATGCGCTGAGCTGGGCCGATGCAGTTCTCACGATTTCGAAAGTGCCGCGGCGGCACGATGTCCCGATACCATGCGGGAGTGATCCAGCACCGGGGTGATTCGTTTGCCGTCCACCGGCAATACCTCATGGCAAGTGCACGCGAACGGTAGGACATGAGTAGCCAACGGGGGCTGGTTGCGCGGATCGAGCGCAAACTCGAGGCGACGGTAGACAATGCCTTCGCCCGGGTATTCGGTGGATCGATCGTTCCGCAAGAGGTCGAAGCCCTGTTATGCCGCGAAGCGCGCGATGGGGTGCAGAAGCTCCACGGAAATCGCCTTTTGGCCCCCAACGAATACATCATTACCCTCGGTATGCACGACTTCGAGAAGGTGAGCGCCGATTCGGATCTCACGTCGAGCGCTTTCGCGAGGTACTTGGCTGACTACATCCACGAACAGGGGTGGCAAACGTATGGTGAGGTGGTCGTCCGGTTCGAGCAGTCGACGAACCTGCACACCGGCCAGTACCGCGCCCGTGGTGCTGTCAACCCTGATGTTCAGCCCCGCCCGACGGTCGACGACCCCGTCCGGCCACAATCAAATAACGCGTTCGGCGAAGAACGAGGAGTAGCAGCAATGACTGACAATTCTGGCTACCGCGGGGCTCAGGGGCCGGGGCGGCCCGGCGACGAGTACTACGACGACCGCTACGGGCGTCCCCAGGACGAGGCGCGCGGTGGCCCGGACCAGCAGGGCGCACCCGACCAGCGGGGTGGATACCCGCCCGAGCAGGGGGGCGGCTATCCACCCCAGCAGGGCTACCCGCCGCCCCGGCATCCCGAGCAGGGCGGCTACCCGGACCAGGGCGGCTACCCCGATCAGGGGCATGGTGGCTACCCGCCTCAGCAGGGTTACCCAGACCAGCGCGGCTACCCCGACCACCAGGGTCAGGGCGGCTATCCCCCTCAGCAGGGTTACCCAGACCAGCGCGGCTACGCCGAACAGGGACAGGGCGGTTACCCGCAGTCCTATGAGCAGCGTCCGCCCGCCCCCGGCGGCTACGGCGGCCAAGGCTACGACCAGGGGTATCGGCAGGGCGGCGGCTACGGCCCGCCCGGCGGTCCGCAGGGCGGCGGTCAGCAGGGCTACGGCGGATACGGCGATTACGGTCGGGGTCCGGCCCGCCAGGACGAGGGCGGCTACGCCCCGCCGGAGCAGCGCCCGGCCTACCCCGAGCAGGGCGGTGGCTACGACCAGGGCTACCAGCAGGGCGGCGGATACGGCCGCCAGGACTACGGCTCGAGCGAGTACACCCAGTACTCCGAACCCGTGCAGGGCGGCACGTACGGCGGTCAGGGCGGCGGCTACCCCGAGGCGGCCAGCCCCGAGTACGAGTACGGCCAACAGGCGGAGTACGGCCAGCCGGCGGAATACGGCCAGCAGGCCGACTATGGGCAGCAGGCCGACTACGGCCAGCCCGCCGACTACGGCCAAGCCGCGGGCGGTTACGGCGGCTACGGCCAGGGCGGCTACGGCGCCGGCGGGACCACGATCACCCTGCAGCTCGACGACGGCAGCGGTCGCACCTATCAGCTTCGCGAGGGCTCCAACATCGTGGGCCGCGGCCAGGACGCTCAGTTCCGGTTGCCCGACACCGGCGTGTCACGCCGTCACCTCGAGATCCGCTGGGACGGACAGGTCGCGCTGCTCTCGGATCTGAATTCGACCAACGGCACCACGGTGAACAACGCACCGATCCAGGAGTGGCAGCTCGCCGATGGCGACGTGATCCGCTTGGGCCATTCGGAGATCATCGTCCGGATCCACTAAGCCACTGGGCTTAACGCTGCCGTGCTTCGCCCCGTGTCGACCGCCGTCCAAGTATCGTGACGTAGCCGATGTGCTCGGAGTCACGGGCACCAGGGATGCGACGTTAGGACGGAAAGGACGCCAGATGCAGGGACTGGTACTGCAGCTGACGCGCGCCGGATTTTTGATGCTGCTGTGGGTATTCATCTGGTCCGTGCTGCGGATCCTTCGGACAGACATCTACGCGCCCACCGGTGCTGTCATGGTGCGACGGGGATTGGCTTTGCGCAGCACGCTGCTACCTTCTCGTCAGCGCCGGCATGCGGCCCGTTATCTGGTGGTCACCGAAGGGGCGCTGGCAGGCGGACGCATCACACTGAGCGGACAGCCGGTACTGATCGGACGGGCCGACGACTCCACGCTGGTGCTCACCGACGACTACGCCTCGACGCGGCACGCCCGGCTGTCTCAGCGCGGCTCGGAGTGGTACGTCGAGGATCTAGGATCGACCAACGGTACTTACCTTGACAGGGCGAAGGTGACGACTGCGGTACGAGTTCCAATCGGAACGCCGATTCGGATCGGCAAAACGGCGATCGAGTTGCGCCCGTGACACTGGTTCTGCGATACGCCGCGCGCAGTGATCGCGGCCTGGTCCGCGCCAACAACGAAGACTCGGTCTATGCCGGCGCGCGACTGCTCGCGCTGGCCGACGGCATGGGTGGTCACGCCGCCGGGGAGGTGGCGTCCCAGCTGGTCATCGCCGCGCTGGCCCACCTCGACGACGACGAGCCGGGCGGCGACCTGCTGGCCAAGCTCGACCATGCGGTCCGCTCCGGCAACGCGGCCATCGCCGCGCAGGTCGAAGCCGAACCAGAGCTGGAGGGGATGGGCACCACCCTCACCGCCATCCTGTTCGCCGGCGACCGCATCGGGTTGGTGCACATCGGCGACTCGCGTGGCTACCTGCTGCGCGACGGTGAGCTCACCCAGATCACCAAGGACGACACGTTCGTCCAGACCTTGGTCGACGAAGGCCGGATCACCCGGGAAGAGGCCCACAGCCACCCGCAGCGGTCGTTGATCATGCGGGCGCTGACCGGTCACGAGGTGGAGCCGACGTTGACCATGCGCGAGGCGCGCGCCGGCGACCGTTATCTGTTGTGCTCCGACGGGTTATCGGATCCAGTCAGCGACGAGACCATCCTCGAGGCGCTGCAGATCCCCGACGTCGCCGAGGCCGCCTACCGCCTCATCGAGTTGGCGTTGCGCGGCGGCGGCCCGGACAACGTGACGGTGGTGGTCGCCGACGTGGTCGACTACGACTACGGGCAGACCCAGCCGATCCTCGCCGGGGCGGTGTCGGGCGACGAGGATCAGATGACCCTGCCCAACACCTCCGCCGGACGCGCCTCGGCGATCCGGCCGCGCGACGAGTCTGCCAAACGCGTTGCGCCGCAACCGGAAACACCGAATCGGCCGCGTTGGTCGCGCCGGAAGATGTTCCTGGCGGTCGGGCTGGCGGTGCTGTTGGTATTCGCCGGCCTCACCGTTGGATGGTGGGTCATCCAGCGCAACTACTACGTCGCGGAATACAGCGGCAAAATCTCCATCGTCCGCGGGATCCAGGGCACCCTGTTGGGCGTCCCGTTGCAGCAGCCCTACCTGGTGGGCTGCCTCAACACCCGCAACGAGCTGTCCCTGGTCAGCTACGGCCAATCCGGCCACTCCAACTGCCAGCTGATGACGCTGCAAGACCTGCGCCGCCCGGGACAGGTGCAGGTGCAAACCGGGCTGCCGGGCGGCAGCCTGGACCAGGCCGAATCGCAACTGCGGCAACTGCTGGCGGAATATCTGCTGCCGATCTGTCCGCCCCCGCGCGCCACGTCGCCGCCCGGATCGCCGGCCCCCCGCAGCGGAACACCAGAATCCGGCACCACCGCATCACCAGCACCGCCGACCTCCAGCTCTTCGAGCGCCAGCCCCCCACCGAGCACGAGCGCCAACGGCCCCGCGAACTCTGCGCCGGCAGGTCCGACGACCACGTCGCAGACAGTCACCGCGCTTCCCGGGCCGCCACTTCAACCAGGCATCGATTGCCGGACGGTGGCATGACGACACAGCTTCAGCCGCCGGTCGCGGTCACCCCCCCGTTGCCCACCCGGCGCAACGCCGAGTTGCTGCTGCTGGGCTTCGCCGCACTGATCACCGTCGCCGCGCTGCTGATAGTCGAAGCCAACCAAGAGCGCGACCTGCACTGGACCGCCATCAGCTACGGGCTGGTGTTCCTTGTCGTCTTCGGGTCCGCACACATGGCCATCCGGCGCTTCGCGCCCTACACCGACCCGCTGCTGTTGCCAATTGTGGCGTTACTCAACGGTCTTGGCCTAGTGATGATTCACCGCCTCGATCTGGTCACCAATCAGCTCAGCGGCCGGCACCACCCCAGCGCGACCCAGCAGATGCTGTGGACCCTGATCGGCGTGGTGACCTTCTCCCTGGTGGTCACGTTCTTGAAGGACCATCGGCAACTGGCGCGCTACGGCTACATCTGCGGACTGGTCGGCCTGATCTTTTTGGTGATCCCCGCCCTGTTGCCGGCATCGCTGTCCGAACAGAACGGCGCCAAGATCTGGATTCGCTTGCCCGGCTTCTCAATTCAGCCCGCCGAGTTCTCCAAGATTCTGCTGCTCATCTTCTTCTCCGCAGTGCTGATCGCCAAGCGCGGCCTGTTCACCAGCGTCGGTAAGCATTTCATGGGTTTGACGCTGCCCCGCCCCCGCGACCTCGCGCCCCTGCTGGCGGCGTGGGTGATCTCCGTCGGCGTGATGGCCTTCGAAAAGGACCTCGGCACTTCGCTATTGCTGTACACGTCGTTTCTGGTGGTGGTGTACCTGGCCACCCAGCGCTTCAGTTGGGTGGGCATCGGCCTGGTCCTGTTCGTCGCGGGAAGCGTTGTCGCGTATTACATTTTCGCCCACGTTCGGGTGCGGGTGCAGATGTGGTGGGACCCGTTCTCCGACCCCGACGGCAGCGGCTACCAGATCGTCCAGTCGCTGTTCAGTTTTGCCACCGGCGGCATCTTCGGCACCGGCCTCGGTAACGGCCAGCCGGACACCGTCCCCGCCGCCTCGACCGACTTCATCATCGCCGCGTTCGGCGAAGAGCTCGGGCTGGTGGGCCTGGCCAGCATTCTGATGCTCTACACCATCGTCATCGTGCGCGGGCTGCGCACGGCCATCGCCACCCGCGACAGCTTCGGCAAGCTGTTGGCCGCAGGTCTGGCGTCGACGCTGGCGCTTCAGCTGTTCATCGTCGTCGGCGGCGTAACCCAGCTCATTCCGCTGACCGGGTTGACCACGCCGTGGATGTCCTACGGCGGCTCGTCCTTACTGGCGAACTACGTGCTGCTGGCAATCCTGGTGCGCATCTCGCACAGCGCCCGTCGTCCCTTGCGCACCCGCGCACGCAACCAGCCGTCGATCGCGGCGGCCGGCACCGAGGTGATCGAGAAAGTATGAACGCCTCCCTGCGCCGGATCTCGGTGACCGTGATGGCGTTGATCGTGTTGCTTCTGATCAACGCCACGATGACGCAGGTCTTCGCCGCCGATTCGCTGCGTGCCGACCCGCGCAACCAGCGGGTCCTACTCGACGAGTATTCACGCCAGCGCGGCCAGATCGTGGCCGGCGGCCAGCTGTTGGCCTACTCGGCCGCCACCGACAACCGCTACCGCTTCCTGCGCGTCTACCCCAACCCCGCGGTGTACGCGCCGGTCACCGGTTTCTACTCGCTGCGCTATTCCAGCACCGGTCTGGAACGCGCCGAGGATCCGCTGCTGAACGGCTCCGACGAGCGGCTGTTCGGGCGCAGGCTGGCCGATTTCTTCACCGGGCGCGATCCACGCGGCGCAAACGTCGACACCACGATCAAGCCGCGGGTCCAGCAGACCGCCTGGGACGCGATGCAACAGGGCTGCGGCGGTCCGCCCTGCAAGGGCGCCGTGGTCGCCCTCGAGCCGTCGACCGGCCGGATCTTGGCGATGGTGTCGTCGCCGTCGTACGACCCCAACCTGCTGTCGTCGCACGATCCCGAGGTGCAGGCGCAGGCCTGGCAGAAGTTGCGGGACGACCCGGACAATCCGCTGGCCAACCGGGCCATCTCGGAGACCTACCCGCCCGGGTCCACCTTCAAAGTGATCACCACCGCGGCCGCGCTGCAGGCCGGTGCCTCCGACACCGAGCAGCTGACCGCCGCCCGTTCGATTCCTCTACCCAACAGCACCGCCACTCTGGAGAACTACGGTGGGGAGTCGTGCGGAAACGAGCCGACGGTGTCGCTGCAGCAGGCGTTCGCCCTGTCCTGCAACACCGCCTTTGTCCAGCTCGGGCTACTCACCGGATCCGACGCGCTGCGCAACATGGCGCACTCGTTCGGGCTGGACAGCACGCCCAGCGTCATCCCGCTGCAGGTTGCGGAGTCGACCATCGGGATCATTCCGGACGCCGCGGCGCTGGGCATGACGAGCATCGGGCAGAAGGATGTCGCTATGACACCCCTGCAAAACGCCGAGATCGCCGCGACCATCGCGAACGATGGGGTGACGATGCAGCCCTACCTGATCGACAGCCTCAAGGGGCCCGACCTGACCACCATCAGCACCACAGCACCCTATGAGCAGCGGCGCGCCGTGTCGCCGCAGGTCGCCGCTAAGCTAACAGAGCTGATGGTCGGCGCCGAGAAGGTCGCACAGCAGAAAGGGGCCATTCCCGGCGTGCAGATCGCATCGAAGACTGGTACCGCAGAGCATGGCAGCGATCCGCGGCACACCCCGCCGCACGCGTGGTACATCGCGTTCGCGCCCGCGCAGACCCCGAAGGTCGCCGTGGCGGTGTTGGTGGAGAATGGCGCCGACCGCCTGTCCGCGACGGGGGGTGCACTCGCCGCGCCGATCGGACGGGCTGTGATCCAGGCTGCGCTACAGGGAGGACCATGAGCCCGCGAGTTGGTGTGACGCTGTCTGGCAGATACCGCCTTCAGCGCCTGATCGCCACCGGCGGCATGGGTCAGGTGTGGGAGGCGGTGGACAGCCGGCTGGGCCGGCGCGTCGCGGTCAAGGTCCTCAAGCAGGAGTTCTCCCAGGACCCGGAGTTCATCGAGCGGTTCCGCGCCGAAGCGCGCACCACCGCCATGCTCAACCACCCCGGCATCGCCGCCGTCCACGACTACGGCGAGAGCCAGCTCGACGGGGAGGGCCGGACCGCCTACCTGGTGATGGAGCTGGTCAACGGTGAGCCGCTGAACTCGGTGCTCAAGCGCACCGGCCGACTGTCGCTGCGGCACGCGCTGGACATGCTCGAGCAGACCGGTCGGGCCCTGCAGGTTGCGCACGCGGCCGGCCTGGTGCACCGCGACGTCAAACCCGGAAACATCCTGATCACCCCCACCGGCCAGGTGAAGATCACCGACTTCGGTATCGCCAAGGCCGTCGACGCCGCACCGGTGACCCAGACCGGGATGGTGATGGGGACCGCCCAGTACATCGCGCCCGAACAGGCCCTGGGTCACGACGCCACCCCGTCCAGCGACGTGTACTCGCTGGGAGTCGTTGGCTACGAGGTTGTTTCGGGCAAGCGGCCGTTCACCGGCGACGGCGCCCTGACCGTGGCGATGAAGCACATCAAGGAACCGCCGCCGCCACTGCCCGCGGAGCTGCCGCCCAACGTGCGCGAACTGATCGAGATCACGCTGGTGAAGAACCCCGCGATGCGCTATCGCAGCGGGGGGCCGTTCGCCGACGCCGTGGCCGCGGTGCGCGCCGGCCGTCGGCCGCCGCGGCCCAGCCAGTCACCGCCTCCGGGCCGCGCATCGCCGGCGGCCATTCCGTCCAGCCCCACCACCCGCGCCGCCGCGGTGTCGCCGGGCCGCAGTGCCGCACCCCGCCGGTCGCGGCCGACCACGGGCGGCCATCGCCCGCCGCCGGCCCGGCGGACCTTCTCGTCGGGCCAGCGGGCCCTGCTGTGGGCCGCCGGGGTGCTCGGCGCGCTCGCGATCATCATCGCGGTGCTCATCGTCATCAACTCGCGGGCGGACCAGCAGCAACAGCCGCCGACCGTGACCGATACCGGAACCCCGCCCGCGTCCGCGCCGCCGGTGAGCAAGACGCCGAGCGGTTCGGGGGCACAGCCCGGCATGCGGCTCAATTGGCCGGATAACGGGACAATAGGGACTTCCGGCTTCCACCACGCGCCGGCCCGACACGGAACACCGCAATGACCACGCCGCAGCACCTGTCCGACCGCTATGAACTGGGCGAAATCCTCGGCTTCGGGGGTATGTCCGAGGTTCACCTGGCCCGCGACGTCCGCTTGCATCGCGATGTCGCGGTCAAGGTGCTGCGCGCGGATCTGGCCCGCGACCCCAGCTTCTACCTTCGCTTCCGGCGCGAGGCGCAAAACGCCGCCGCGTTGAATCACCCGTCGATCGTCGCCGTCTACGACACCGGCGAGGCCGAGACGCCCACCGGGCCGCTGCCCTACATCGTGATGGAGTACGTCGACGGCGTCACCCTGCGCGACATCGTGCACACCGATGGGCCGCTGCCGCCGCGGCGGGCCATCGAGATCATCGCCGACGCGTGCCAGGCGCTGAACTTCAGCCACCAGAACGGCATCATCCACCGCGACGTCAAGCCGGCCAACATCATGATCAGCACCACCAACGCGGTCAAGGTGATGGACTTCGGCATTGCCCGCGCGATCGCCGACAGCGGCAACAGCGTCACCCAGACCGCCGCGGTGATCGGAACCGCGCAGTACCTGTCCCCCGAACAGGCCCGCGGCGATACGGTCGACGCGCGTTCCGACGTGTACTCCCTGGGCTGCGTGCTCTACGAAATCCTCACGGGTGAACCGCCTTTCACCGGGGACTCGCCCGTTGCCGTTGCGTACCAACATGTTCGGGAAGACCCGGTCCCCCCCTCGCAGCGGCACGACGGCATCTCCGCCGACCTCGACGCCGTGGTGCTCAAGGCGCTGGCCAAGAATCCCGACAACCGCTATCAGACGGCGGCGGAGATGCGGGCCGATCTGATCCGGGTGCACAACGGCGAGAGGCCCGAAGCTCCCAAGGTGCTCACCGACGCCGACCGCAGCTCGCTGCTGTCCTCGGGGCCCGCCGGCGGCGGCCCGACGCGTACCGACCCGCTGCCGCGTCAGGTTCTCGCCGACGCGGGCGAGGACCGCAGCGTCGGTTCGGTCGGCCGCTGGATTGTCGCGGTGGCGGCGTTGGCCGTCCTGACGATCGTCGTCGTCATTGCTTTCAACACCTTTGGGGGCAGCGCCCGGGACGTGCAGGTGCCCGACGTGCGTGGGCAGGTGTCCGCCGATGCCATCGCGGCGCTGCAGAACCGGGGGTTCAAGACCCGCACATTGCAGAAGCCGGATTCGACGATCCCGCCCGATCACGTCATCGGTACCGACCCGGGCGCCAACGCGTCGGTCAATGCGGGCGACGAGATCACCATCAATGTCTCCACCGGCCCCGAACAGCGCGAGGTGCCCGACGTGTCGTCGCTGAGCTACGCCGACGCGGTCGCCAAGCTGAAGGCCGCGGGCTTCAGCAAGTTCAAGCAGGCCAACTCGCCGTCGACCCCGGAATTGCTTGGCAAGGTGATCGGGACCAACCCGCCGGCCAACCAGACGTCGGCGATCACCAATGTCGTCACCCTCATCGTCGGCTCCGGGCCCGAGACAAAGCAGGTCCCCGACATCGCCGGCCAGACCGTGGACATCGCGCAGAAGAACCTGACCGTCTACGGCTTCAGCAAGGTCACCCAGGTGCAGGTGGACAGTACCCGCCCGGCCGGCGAGGTGATCGGCACCAATCCGCCCAAGGGCCAGATGATTCCGGTGGACTCGGTGATCGAGCTGCAGGTGTCCAAGGGCAACCAGTTCGTCATGCCCGACCTGTCCGGCATGTTCTGGACGGACGCCGAACCGCGGCTACGGGCGCTGGGCTGGACGGGCATCCTGGACAAGGGCGCCGACGTCGACGCCGGCAGCTCCCAATCGCATCGGGTGGTGTATCAGAACCCGCCGGCGGGCGCCGGGGTCAACCGCGACGGCATCATCACGCTGAAGTTCGGTCAGTAGCCGTCGGATCGGCCGGGAAATACGGTCGCACCGCGGCGTGCACGTCATTCTCGAGCCGGCGCACCAACGTGTCGTCGCGCTCCCACCCGCAATCGGCGAGCCAGTTCGCCAGCATGCGGTGGCCGCCCTCGGTGAGGATCGACTCCGGGTGGAACTGGACGCCGTGGATCGGTAGATCGGTGTGCCGCACGCCCATGATCACGCCGCTCGGGGTGTGGGCCGTAACCTGCAGCACCGGCGGCAGCGACTCGGGCAGGATGGTCAGCGAGTGGTAGCGGGTTGCAGTGAACGGATCCGGAAGCCCTTGCAGCACACCGGCGTTGGTGTGATGGACGCTGCTGGTCTTACCGTGCAGCAGTTCGGGGGCGCGGTCGACGGTGGCGCCGAATGCGACGCCGATGGCCTGGTGCCCCAGGCAGACCCCGAGCAGCGGCGTCCGCTCGGCGGCGCAGGCACGAACCATCGGAATCGAGGCGCCCGCGCGTTCCGGGGTGCCCGGCCCCGGACTGAGCAGCACCCCGTCGAACTGCCGGGCGACGGCGGCCTGATCGGCGAGCCGGGTGTCGTCGTTGCGCCAGACTTCGGCGTCCACACCCAGCTGACCGAGGTACTGCACCAGGTTGAACACGAAGCTGTCGTAGTTGTCGACAACCAGGATCCGCATCGTGTCAGGTTACCGTCCGCGGCCGCCGGTGTGACTGGCCAGTGGACGTCAGTAGCCGATGGGGCCGTTGGGCTGCGCGAAATGCAGCCGGTCGGGCTCGGTATGACCGACGACCTGCACGTCGGACTTCACCTGTTCGTCGTAGCCGAGGCCGAAGCGGACTACGTATTGCTTGTACAGGAGCACCAGGGGAGCGGCTGCCAGGGCGGCTTGCATGGCCGCCGCGTTGCCGATCGCCGTGATCGTGTACGGCGGGCTGTAGGTCCGCCCGTTGAGCAGCAGCGTGTTGCCGACGCAGCGCGGCACCGACGTGGCGATGATCCGCTGGTCTTGCATCTGGATCGCCTCGGCGCCGGCGCTCCACAGCGCGTTGAGCACGGCCTCGATGTCTTGCTGATGCACCACCAAGTCGTCGGGGGAGGCGTCGCGCGGGAAGCGACCGTTGGCGTCGCGCTGGGCGTCGGCCAGCGTGACCACCAGGCCCGGCCCGTGCACCGGGCTCATCCCCGCCTCGCCCGCGAGTTGCGTGGAACGCCGCAGCATGGCCGACAGTGCGGCGTCCGAGGAGCGGCCGTGCGCGGCATCGATCTTGGCGGTCAGTTGCTCGCGTTGGGCGCTGAGACGGTTCACCGACGACTGCGTCTCACGGACCAGGTCCACCAGGCGCGGGGCGTCGCTGCGGCGGATTTCGGCGCCGCCGGAGACTCCGTGGGTTGCGGCGAGCAACAGGCCGGCCAGCAGACACACCACCGGGACGCCGAAGCGCCATGGCGACGGGCGCGTCTGGATCATCGAGTCTCCATTTCCTGGTCACCGTCCCAGGTGAGTTAGTCTCGTAGCCAAGCTATGGGTGCGACTGCACTGTTTATCGTTGCACCCCGTCCCGCTCACCGTGTCGTTGAGGTAATCCGCGAGGTAATCATGCCCAAGTCCAAGGTCCGCAAGAAGAACGACTTCACCGTCGGCGCGGTCAGCCGCACGCCGGTGAAAGTCAAGGTCGGGCCGTCGAGCGTGTGGTTCGTCGCGCTGTTCATCGGTCTCATGCTGATCGGCCTCGTCTGGCTGATGGTGTTCCAGCTGGCCGCCGTCGGGAGCCAGGCCCCGGCCGCCCTGAACTGGATGGCGCAGCTGGGTCCGTGGAACTACGCGATCGCGTTCGCTTTCATGATCACCGGTTTGTTGCTCACGATGCGCTGGCACTGAGCGGGACGGTCGGTGTATTGAATTCATTTCCGGGTTGATTTGGTACGGCGTCAGCAACTTTCCGGCCACCCAATCACACGCGTGTGATTTATCCCCACTGTTGATAGCTGATGTGGATAACTGCATAGCCGGTGGTGGGAGGGGTTAAGGACCGCATGCAGCAAACACAATGGCAGCCGCACACGGCGGGAATCGCTGGTTGTGGAGCCGCGGGCGTTTTGATGGCTATCGCGGCTGTGACCGTGGTCACAGACCCGCCCGGGCGGATTCTGGCGGGCGTTGCCGCGGCGGGTCTGCTCTTGTTTGCCGGCGTGTCGTGGCACGCGCGTCCCAAGCTGGCAATCACAACCGGCGGGCTGATGCTGCGCGGCTGGTTCCGAACGCAGGTATTGCAGCATTCCGACATCAAGATCATCCGCATCATGGAGTTCCGCCGCTACGGGCGCAAGGTGCGGTTAGTCGAGGTCGAGACCGCCGACGGCGACCTGGTGCTGTTCTCCCGATGGGACCTCGGGACGGACCCGGTGGAGGTGCTCGACGCGCTCACCGAAGCCGGCTACGCGGGCCGCCAGCAGCCCTGAGCGGCCCGCGGCTGGTGCCGGGTTCAGGAGATGGTGATCGACTCGATGACGACCGGCTCGGTCGGACGGTCGTTGCCGTCGGTGCTCGTCGTGGAGATGGCGTCGACGACCTTTTGCGACTCCGGATCGGTCACTTCGCCGAAGATCGTGTGGCGCCGGTTCAGGTGCGGGGTCTGCCCGACGGTGATGAAGAACTGCGAGCCGTTGGTGCCGGGGCCCGCGTTGGCCATCGCCAGCAGGTAGGGCTTGTCGAATTGCAGTTCGGGGTGGAACTCGTCGGCGAACTTGTAACCCGGGCCGCCGCGACCGGTTCCGGTCGGGTCGCCACCCTGAATCATGAAGCCCCGGATCACCCGGTGGAAGACCGCGCCGTCATAGAAGGGGCCCGAAGAGCCTCCCGATGCGTTCTGCGTCGAGTACTCCTTGGTGCCCTGCGCCAGGCCAACGAAGTTGGCGACGGTCTTGGGCGCGTGGTTTCCGAAGAGGGCGACCTTGATGTCGCCGCGGTTGGTGTGGAGCGTCGCGGTAGCAGTCTGAAAGGGGCTGTTGGTCACGGCATGAGAGTCTGCCACTACGGGTGGGCGTTGCCGCACGCGGTGTCACCCAACGCGGACCGTCATCGAAATCGCCGCGCGCACGCACGACCGACGACGACGTCCCTATGCTGGCAGTCTGTTCAGTTACCCGGTCGGTGTCACGGCCGGCTCGTTCCACGGGACAGAAAGGCGACAGATGAGCGCGAAGGCGGATTCCCGGCTGACGCCGCGGCAGCGATTGGCCCGCGGCCTGAGCTATTCGGCGCAGGGACCGGTAGACCTCACCCGTGGGGTGGTCGGCCTGAGTGTCCAGTCCGCGCAGTCGACCGCGGCGCAGCTGCGCCGCCGGTATCAAGAGGGGCGGCTGGCCCGGGACCTCGCCGCGGCCCAGGAGACCCTTGCCCAGGAGCTGGCCGCCGCACAGGAAGTGGTGACGAGCCTGCCCCAGGCCCTGCAGGACGCACGGCGCGCGCAGCGTCGTGGCAAGCGCCCCTTGGTCTTGGCGGGCGTCGCCGTCGCCGTCCTCGCCGGCGGCGCCGCGGCGTTCAGCATCATCCGGCGCTCGGTGCGGGCGAAGCCCCAGGATCCCCAGTCGCGGCCGCCCAGCGTCGAGGTGCAGCCGCGGCCCTAGATCACCGCACAGCCAGCTGAAGCCGTTCGCGGCGACGGACCAGGACGCTCGGCAGCCATTCGCCGACGTCGGTCGCATCGATCCATGAAGTGCGCTCGAGCAGCATCCGCAGCACGATGTGGGCCTCCAAGCGGGCCAGCGCGGCACCCACGCAGAAATGCACGCCCTTACCGAAACTCACGTGGCCCTTGGCGGACGCGCGATCGAGCCGAAACTCGTTCGGATCCACGAAGTGGGTCGGGTCGCGGTTCGCCGCTCCCCACATCAGTAACAAGTGCGCGCCGGCCGGCACCTCGACCCCACCCAGCGTGGTGTCGCGCCACACGTGGCGGTAATGGCCGCGAAACGGCGACTCAAAGCGCAGCGTCTCTTCGATGAAACTACTTAGCAATTGCGGGTTTTCGCGAAGTTGCTGCTGGATCCCGGGGCGATCGGCAAGGATCCAGGCCGCGCTGCCGAGCAGCGACGCCGTCGATTCTCCCGCAGCACTGAAGAGGGTGAGCATGATGCCGAGCGCTGGCAGCTGTTCAAGTTCACCCGATGTGCAGCGCGCTGCCAGATCGGCGATCAGACCGTCTTCACTGTTGTCGCTTGACTTTTCGAAGTGCTCGAGGACATAGCCGGAGAGTTCCATTGCGGCGACTCCGGCCGCTGTGAGCTGGTCGGGTGTGACGATCCCGTCGAGCAACGTGGTGGTGGCGTAGCCGAGCCGAATGAGCCTGTCGACATCATCGTCGGGCAGACCCAACAGCTTGCAGACCACCATCATCGGCAACCGGTTGGCGACCGCGCTCATCCACTCGATCTGACCATCGCGCAGGTTCTCCTCCCAGAGAAGGTCCGCGGTCTGTGCGGCGAATTCTTCAATGATCCGAACGCGTTTGGCCGACAAATGGGGTAGCAGGATCTTCCGGTGCATCGCATGAATCGGGTCGTCCGCGGTGGCCAATGTATGCATCGAGGCTCCCGGCGGTCCCATATCGAACGGTGTAACGCTGCCGTCCTCGTGAAACACCATGGTCGCCGTGAGGTTCGACGAAAAGTCTCCTACCCGATCGACGGCCTCAAGAACCGCGTCCCAACCGCATACCGCGTAGAAGACGGAGTCGCCGATGCGGTGCACCGGCGCCTCGGCGCGCATCCGGTCATACAGCGGGTACGGGTCCTGGATCGCCTCGCTGCCGAAGAATCGGATCGCCTTGTCCAACACGGCCATGCGTTTCAGGCTCGATGCAGCTCACCGGCGGGTCAATGGCATGCGGGAAAGTTGAGGAACGTTCGCGGCTCGCGGCCGAACGCCGCTGGCGGCGCCCACCAGTCGCCAGCAGCAACTTCGGCTGAGAAATCTGCGGAGTGAATTCTCGGCCTGAGAAAAGCGTTTCCGTAGCCCGCAGACGGTGCAGCATGGACGGATGACTGGGAGTGATTGGTTGGTGGGCCGCGACCGCGGTAGCGAAGCCGCCGAACGGATCTATACCGCGGCGGCCGACCTCATCGCCCGCCGGGGATACGAGGATTTCTCGATCGAAGCCCTGGCCGCCCGGGTGCATTGCTCACCGGCGACGATCTATCGCCATGCCGGCGGCAAGGCGACGATCCGCGACGCCGTGATCCGCATCCAGGCCGCCCGCATCGTGGACACCACCCGTGACGCCATCGAGGACCTTCGAGGCCCCCAGCGGGTCGTGACCGCCACCATCATGGCGCTCGAACGGCTGCGCTCCGATCCGCTGGCCCAGCTCATGCGCTCGATCCACGCCGCCCCGGTCAGCGACTGGGTCATCAACTCACCGATCGTGACGGCCCTTGCCGCCGAGATGCTGGGGCCCGGGCATGACGATCCGCTGGCGGCGCAGTGGCTGATCCGCGTCTTCCTGGCGCTGTGGGGCTGGCCGCTCAAAGACGCCGCCGCCGAGCGGGCCCTGGTGGAACGCTTTCTCGGCTCGTCCTACGGGGGAGCCGGGGAAGGGCTGTGACTTGTGGAGCCTAGGGGAATCGAACCCCTGACACCCGCCTTGCAAAGGCGGTGCTCTACCAACTGAGCTAAGGCCCCTCATCGTGACTGGGTGGTTGACCTTGGTCATCCACAGCCACGTGCCAGACCTCGACTCCGCGTCGGGACCACGCCACCGCTGCCAATACGGCGATGAGTCCCAGCGGCAGTGCGAGTCTTACGCAACGTCTTGACGGGCACATGGTTGTGGGCCTAGGAGGACTCGAACCTCCGACCTCTTCGTTATCAGCGAAGCGCTCTAACCGCCTGAGCTATAGGCCCGTACTCGCGTACGGCCGAGCGACGAGATTACCGCACTCCCCGCCCGACTCCCAAAAACGCAGCGTCCACTGCTAGTCCCGATCCGCCAACGTCACCTCGACACCGCCGATCAGATCGGTGGTCAGGTTGTAGACGAACGCAGCGATGGTGGCCATCGCGGTCAGCAACACGATGTTGACCAGCCCGATCAGGACCGCGCCGCCGAAAATCGTGCCGCTGGACACCAGTTCGCCGCTGCTGCCGCTGGTGTTGTTGAGCAGGTCACCGACGTTGCTGTTCAACTTCGACCACACGCCCATGCCGCCGAGCACCAGGTAGAGGAACGCGACGGCGATCATCCAGACGAAGAACAGCGCCACCGAGAGCAGCAGCGACACCTTCAGGGTGCTCCACGGATCGATGCGGCGGATCTGCATGCTGGCCCGCACCGGGCCCCGCGTTCGCCGTGACACCTGCACCCGGTTGTCCCGGTTATCCCGGCCTTCCCGGCTTTCGGCGGTGGCCGACCGTCCGGACCCCGACGCGCTCGGCGACTCGGCGGGGCGCTCGGGCGCGGGTTTGCGGTGCGGGCCGCGCGGCACTCCACCGGACAGGTCCGGCAACTCGCTCGCGTAGGCCTCGGTCGCAGAGGTCTCGGCGCGGGCGGGCGCGGGCTCAGGCTCCTTGGCGTGCGCCGGAGCGCCGGCGCCGGGCGCCGCGGTGCCGGAGATGAAGCGGTTCAGCCGGGCCTCGACGCCGCCGGCCTGGCCCGAGGGCCGCTTCTCGGTGGGCGGTTCGTTATGCCGAGGCCCCGGCTGCTGGGGTCGGGTGCCGCCGCGCTGCCACGGTGGCCCGTCCCCACCGTCTTGGGCGCGGCCACCCGGTGCCGGTGGCGCCGCGCGGCGCACACCGGCTCGCTCAACCGAACCATCCCCGTTGGGGGCATCCCCCTTTTTGGGGGCGCCCGGCTCGTTCGGTGAGGTCACCCCGACTCCTTAGGTCTCCTACTCGGCCCGCCACGCGGCCCGACCGTCATCGGGCTGAGTCTAGTGGCTCGCTACCGACTAGCTGTCCGACTCCGTGGCACCGTCGATTTCCTCGACGACTTCGTCCGCGTTCGCCTCGGCGTTGCGGGCGATGGCCAGCAGCGTGTTCTCTTCACCGAGGTTCATCAGGCGCACGCCCTTGGTCTGCCGTCCCGCCTTGCGGACCTGGCCCGCTGCGGTGCGGATGACGCCGCCTCCCGAGGTGATCGCGTACAGCTCGCTGTCCTCATCGACAATCAACGCACCAACCAGCCTGCCACGCCGGCGGTCGTACATCACCGTCAGGACGCCCTTGCCGCCGCGGCCCTGCACCGGATATTCCTCGATCGCGGTGCGCTTGGCATACCCACCAGACGTTGCCACCAGCAGATAGGTTCCCTCGCGGACCACGTTGAGCGACAACAGGTAGTCGTCAGCGTTGAACCGCATGCCCTGCACACCCGAGGTGGCTCGGCCCATCGGCCGCAGCGCATCGTCGGTCGCCGAGAACCGGATGGACTGGCCGTTGGCCGAGACCAACAGCAGGTCCTCGTCGGCGGAGCAGAGCACCGCGCCGACGAGCTCGTCGTTGTCGCGCAGGTTGATCGCCACGATTCCGCCCGAGCGGTTGGAGTCGAAGTCGGTCAGCTTGGTCTTCTTCACCAGCCCGTTGCGGGTGGCCAGCACCAGGTACGGGGCATCCTCGTAACCGCGGATCTGGATGACCTGGGCGATCCGCTCCTCCGGCTGGAAGGCCAGCAGGTTGGCGACGTGCTGACCGCGCGCCGTTCGCGACGCCTCCGGCAGTTCGTACGCCTTGGCCCGGTAGACCCGGCCCTGGGTGGTGAAAAACAGGATCCAGTCGTGCGTGGAGCACACGAAGAAGTGCCGCACGATGTCGTCCTGCTTCAGGCCGGCGCCCTGCACACCCTTGCCGCCGCGTTTCTGGCTGCGGTACAGGTCGGTCTTGGTGCGTTTGGCGTAACCGGTCTCGGTGATGGTGACGACGACGTCCTCGCGGGCGATCAGGTCCTCGTCGTTGACGTCGCCGTCGGCGGCGATGATCCGGGTCCGGCGCTCGTCGCCGTGCTTGTCGACGATCTCGGCGAGCTCGTCGTGCACGATGCGGCGCTGCCGCTCCGGCTTGGCCAGGATGTCTTCCAGGTCCGCGATCTCGGCTTCGATCTTGGCCAGGTCGTCGACGATGCGCTGGCGCTCCAGGGCGGCCAGCCGGCGCAGCTGCATGTCCAGGATCGCCTGGGCCTGGATTTCGTCGATGTCCAGCAGCTCGATCAGGCCGGCCCGGGCGATCTCCACGGTCTCCGACGCGCGGATCAGGGCGATCACCTCGTCGAGCGCGTCGAGCGCTTTGACCAGACCGCGCAAGATGTGCGCGCGCTCGTTGGCCTTGCGCAACCGGTAGGTGGTGCGCCGGACGATCACGTCGAGTTGATGCGCGACGTAGTGGCGGATCATCTGGTCGAGGCGCAGCGTGCGCGGCACCCCGTCGACGATCGACAACATGTTCGCCCCGAAGCTGGTCTGCAGCTGGGTGTGCTTGTAGAGGTTGTTCAGCACCACCTTGGCCACGGCGTCGCGCTTGATCTCCACCACGATGCGCAGGCCGACGCGGTCGCTGGACTGGTCTTCGATGTTGGAGATGCCGGCCAACTTGCCGTCGCGCACCTGCTCGGCGATCGAGGTGATGAAGTTGTCGTGGTTCACCTGGTAGGGCAACTCGGTGATCACCAGCGAGGTGCGGCCGCGTGAATCCTCTTCTACCTCAACGACTCCGCGCATCCGGATCGACCCGCGGCCGGTGGTGTACGCATCGTGGATGCCTTGTGATCCGACGATCAGACCGTGGGTGGGGAAGTCCGGACCCTTGACCCGCTCGCAGACCGCGGCCAGCGTCGCCTCTTCGTCGGCTTCGTGATTGTCCAGGCACCAGTAGACGGCTTCGGCCAGCTCGCGCAGGTTGTGCGGCGGGATGTTGGTCGCCATTCCCACGGCGATACCGCCCGAGCCGTTGGCCAGCAGGTTGGGGAACCGGCTCGGCAGCACGGTCGGCTCCTGCACACGACCGTCGTAGTTGGGAATGAAATCGACTGTCTCCTCGTCGATTTCGCGCAGCATCTCCATCGCGAGCGGGGTCAGTCGCGCCTCGGTGTACCGCATGGCGGCCGGCGGGTCGTTGCCGGGCGAGCCGAAGTTGCCCTGGCCGTCGACGAGCGGATAGCGCAGCGACCACGGCTGCGCCATGCGCACCAGCGTGTCGTAGATCGACGCGTCGCCGTGCGGGTGGTAGTTACCCATCGTCTCGGCGACCGACCGCGCCGACTTCGCGTGGCTGCGATCCGGGCGGAACCCGGAGTCGTACATCGCATAGAGCACGCGCCGGTGCACCGGCTTGAGACCGTCGCGCACCTCGGGCAGCGCACGCCCGACGATCACGCTCATCGCGTAATCGATGTAGCTGCGCTGCATCTCCTGCTGGATGTCGACCGGTTGAATCCGGTCGACGGAGTCGTCGCCAGGCGGCAGCGTGGTGTCAGTCATGAATTCCTCGTTGGTCGGTCAACGGTGGCCGGTCTGAATCGCTCAGCCGTCTAGACATCTAAGAAGCGAACGTCCTTGGCATTACGGGTGATAAAGCTGCGGCGCGCGTCGACGTCCTCGCCCATCAGGATGGAAAACAGCTCGTCGGCGGCCGCGGCGTCGTCGAGTGTGACTTGGCGCAGCACTCGGACGCTGGGATCCATTGTGGTTTCCCACAATTCCTTGGCGTCCATTTCGCCAAGACCCTTGTAACGCTGGATACCGTCATCCTTGTTAATCTTCTTGCCCGCCTTCTGGCCGGCCTCCAGCAAGCCGTCACGCTCGCGGTCGGAGTAGGCGAATTCGGGATCGCTGCGTTGCCATTTCAGCTTGTACAGCGGCGGCTGCGCCAAGAACACGTGCCCGTGTTCGATCAGCGGTCGCATGAAACGGAACAGCAGCGTCAGCAGCAATGTCGAGATGTGCTGGCCGTCGACATCCGCGTCGGCCATCAGCACGATCTTGTGGTAGCGCAGCTTGGCGATGTCGAACTCGTCGTGGATGCCGGTGCCCAGCGCGGTGATGATCGCCTGGACCTCGGTGTTCTTCAGAACCCGATCAATGCGGGCCTTTTCGACGTTGATGATCTTGCCGCGCAGCGGCAGGATGGCCTGGAACATCGAGTCGCGGCCGCTCTTGGCCGAGCCGCCCGCCGAGTCGCCCTCCACCACATACAGTTCCGACTTGCGCGGATCGGTGGAGCGGCAGTCGGCGAGCTTGCCGGGCAGCCCCCCGAGATCCGTTGCGCTCTTGCGGCGCACCAACTCTCGTGCTTTACGGGCGGCGATGCGGGCCTGCGCCGACGACACCGCCTTGTTGACCACGACCTTGGCGTCCGCGGGGTTGGCTTCGAACCAGTGCGTGAGTTGTTCGTTGCAGACCTTCTGCACGAAGGACTTCACCTCGGTGTTGCCCAGCTTGGTCTTGGTCTGGCCCTCGAACTGCGGCTCGCTGACCTTGACCGAGATCACCGCGGCCAGGCCTTCGCGGATGTCATCGCCGGTGAGGTTGGGGTCCTTGTCCTTGAGCAGCTTCTTGTCTTTGGCGTACTTGTTGACCACTGTCGTCAGCGCGCTGCGGAAGCCCTCCTCGTGCGTGCCGCCCTCGTGGGTGTTGATGGTGTTGGCGAAGGTGTGCACCGACTCCGAGTAACCGCCGTTCCACTGCATCGCGATCTCGACCTCGTGGCCGGGACCCTTGCCGTCGAAGTCGATGATGCTCTGCTGGATCGGGCTCTTGGTGCGGTTGATGTGTTTGACGAAGTCGACCAGGCCACCGGGGTAGTGGAAGGTGCGGTGCTTAACCTTATGTGGCGCAGTGGATTCCGCGGCCTTCTCCTCCGCCGACTTGGGCGCTTCGGCGGTGTCGCTGACGACCTCGTCGACCACCTCTTCGTTGCTCACCCGTTCGTCGGTGAGGTTGATGGTCAAACCCTTGTTGAGGAAGGCCATTTCCTGCAGCCGGCGCGCCACCGTCTCGAAGTCGTATTCGGTGGTCTCGAAGATTTCCGGGTCGGCCCAGAACCGGATCGTGGTGCCGGTGCGCTTAGTCGCCTCGCCCTGTTTGAGGGTGCCGGGGACCGCGCGGTCGTAATACTGCGACCATTCGTGGCCGTCGCGGGCGATGTCGACCTCGAGCCGGGTGGAGAGCGCGTTGACCACCGACACACCGACGCCGTGCAGACCACCACTGACGTTGTAGCCGCTGTTCTCGCCGCCGAATTTGCCGCCCGCATGCAGCTGCGTCATCACGACGTCGACGGTGGGGGCACCGGTGGCGTGCATCGCGACCGGAATACCGCGCCCGTTGTCGGAGACCTCTACGCTGCCGTCGTCGAGAATCCGGACGTCGACCTTGTCGGCGTAGCCGGCCATCGCCTCGTCGACCGAGTTGTCCACCACCTCCCAGATGAGGTGGTGCAGACCACGCTCACCGGTGGACCCGATGTACATACCGGGGCGTTTGCGGACGGCCTCGAGGCCCTCGAGCACGGTGATCGCTGAAGCGCCGTAATCGTCTTGTGCCTTCTTCTTCTGGGCAGCCACGGTCGGAATGCTCTCCTTGGGGTTTCATGCGGGCGGTTCCAGTCACCGCAACAGTCGCATCCTGCCAGTCTAGCGTGAACAGGCATCCGCACCGATTTTCTGGCCGCGTTTCTACCCAGCTAACCGCGCCGTGCGCACGATTTCTTTATTCTCGCCGCGTCCCGACGTGCGTCGAGGGGGTCCGCGTCGTCCTGGCGGATTTCAGCGGCCTGTGGACGAAGCGTGATCTGGGGATGCGGGGGCCGCCGCCAACCTCCCTAGCCGTATGTGTCGCGCGGCCCTCGTCCAGCGATGTGACGCGGCCCCTTGCGCCAGGAGGGCGCTGCCGGGCCGGTGATCTTCAACGACGTCACCACGCCGTTGCCGACGGCGGCGGCGATCTTGGCCAATAACTGCGACTGAATCATCCGCAGCTGGGTCGCCCACGCCGTCGATTCGGCGGCCACGCTCAGCACACCGTCGTTCAGCGCGGTCGGCACCGCGTGGTCGGCGATCTGATGGCCGACGACGGTCGCCCAGTTGCCCAGCACCGTGCCCTCGGCGACCTGCGCGGACCACCCACGTTTTCTCGCCAGGTCACGCGCCAGGCTACCCAGCGGCTGCGGGTCGCGTGCGTCAGGTCCCGGCCCCGACCAACTGCGCCGCTGACCCGCGACCCGGCGCGGGGCGGGGGCCGCCGCCCGGCCGCGGCCGGCGTCTTTACCCTGAGCCCGCGCCGCGGCCCGGGCCTCCTCGAGGGTGCGGCGGACCAGATCGATGCCACTCAGGGCATTCGACGGGGCCCGGGGTCCCTCATCAGCACCGGTCATGAGTGCATCTCCGACACCCGGCCCGAGTCGCTGTCACGCAAATCGACGTGCACCTGGCGGGCGTCCCAGCCGGCCGGGATATCTTCCAGCACCGCCGCGGTGACCAGCACCTGTTCGGCGGATTCGGCGACCGTGGCCAGCGCGCGGCGCCGGGCGGCGTCGAGTTCGGCGAAGACGTCGTCGAGCAACAACACGGGTTCGCTTTCTTCGGCCCTCAGCAATTCGTATGCGGCCAGCCGCAGCGACAACGCTAATGACCACGATTCGCCATGGCTGGCAAAGCCTTTCGCGGGCTGGTCCCCAAGCCACAATTCCAGATCGTCGCGGTGCGGGCCGACAAGACACATGCCGCGTTCGAGCTCCGCGTCGCGGCGCGCCGACAACGCCGCCAGCAGGGCGGCTTCCAAGAACTCCCGGTCGGCGCCGGCGATGTCCGCCGCGGCCTGGGCGCCCAGGCTGGAGCGATAGCCGATGGATGCGGCGCGCGATCCCGGGGCCAGCAGCTGGTAGGCCTTTTCGACCTCTGGCGTCAACTGGTTCACCAAATCGATACGGGCGGCCATCAATTGGGCGCCGTGTTCGGCCAGGCGACTGTCCCACACGTCGAGCGTGTCCAGTGCGCTCTGGTCGCCGCGGTAGCGCGCCCCGGACAGGGATTTCAACAGCGCGGTGCGCTGCCGCAGCACCTTTTCGTAGTCGGCGCGCACCGCGGCCACCGCCGGGCGGCGCACCGTCGCCAGATCGTCGAGGTAGCGGCGCCGGTCGGATGGATCGCCGCGCACCAACGCCAGGTCTTCGGGGGCGAACAGCACCGCGCGCAGCACCCCAATCACCTCGCGCGTACTGCGCACCGGGGAACGATTGAGCCGCGCCTTGTTCGCCCGGCCCGCCGCGATCTCCAGATCGACCGCACACTCCCTGCCTTCGTTGACCACGATCGTGGAAACCACCGCACGCTCGGCCCCGGCGCGGATCAACGGCGCGTCCGTGCCCACCCGGTGCGAGCCCATAGTGCTCGAATACCACAGCGCCTCAAGCAGATTCGTCTTCCCGAAGCCGTTGGATCCAATGAAGACCGTCCGACCAGGCTGCAATTCGAGGTCGGCGTGTGCCCAGGACCGGAAGTCGCGCAGTCCCAAATGCCGGACGTACACCTAGCCAGGCAACCGGACAGGCATCAACAAGTAGACGTAATCGGTCGGCAGGGCGCTGTACGGACCCGGGCCGGTCGGGTGGCTGTCGTCGCTCAAGGCCGGCCGCAACAGCGCCGGCTTGCCCGGCGTCGTGAAGCCGAACGACACCAGCTCGGAATGGACCGACCCCAACCCGTCGGTCAGATACGTCGGGTTGAACGCGATGGTCAACGGCTCGCCGACGAAATCGACCGCGAGGTCTTCTTCGGCCCGGCCGACATCGTCGGCACCGGCCGACAAGCGCAGCGATCCCTCACTGAATTCCATCCGCACCTGGGCGCCCCGGTCGGCGACCAACGCCACCAGCTTGATCGCCTCGGTCAATTCGGCCACGTTGATGGTGGCGACGGCCGTGTGCTCGGCCGGCAGCAGTTGGCGGAACTTCGGGAATTCCGCGTCCAGCAGACGGGTGGTGGAGCGCTTGCCGTTCCCGCTGATGCCGAGCAATCCGTCTTTCCCGACGCCCGAACCCGCACCCAGTGCCAACCGGACCTCGGAGCCGTCGGCCCCGGTCCGGGCGGCTTCGGCCAATGTCTTAGCCGGCACCAGGACCGCCGCTTCGATGTCCGGCGAGGCCGCCGACCAGGTCAACTCGCGAACCGCCAGGCGGAATCTGTCGGTGGCCGCCAAAACCACCGTGTCCCCCGAAATCTCAACCCGGATCCCGGTCAACATCGGCAGCGTGTCGTCGCGGCCCGTCGGGTGGCTGTCGTCGCTCAAGGCCGGCCGCAACAGCGCCCTGCCGACCGATTACGTCTACTTGTTGATGCCTGTCCGGTTGCCGGGCTAGGTGTACGTCGGGCATTCCGGC
>NZ_LZLL01000274.1:0-1784 GCF_001669335.1 Mycobacterium sp. 1245852.3
CTTCGCGTCGAACACCCTGGTCATCGTCACCGCTCCGGGCAACCCCAAGCGAATCGGCTCCTTCGCCGATCTGGCCAGACCCGGCCTCAACGTGGTGACCTGCCAGCAGCCGGTGCCGTGCGGGGCGGCGGCCCGCCGCGTCGAAGACCGCACGGGCGTGCGCCTCAACCCGGTCAGCGAGGAACCCAGCGTGACCGACGCCCTCACCAAGGTCACCAGCGGCCAGGCCGACGCCGCGCTGGTCTATGTCACCGACGCCAAGAACGCCGGCGCCAAGGTGGCGAGCGTGGCCTTCCCGGAGGCCGCCGCCGCGGCGAACGTCTATCCCATCGGCGTGCTGAAGAACGCACCGCTCGCTGCGCAGGCGCACAAGTTCGTCGACTTGGTGACCTCGCCGACCGGGCAGCAGATCCTGGTCCAGGCCGGCTTCGCGAAACCCTGAGCCGCCCGTGCACCGGCCGACGGACCTGCCCCGCTGGGTGTACCTCCCCGCGGCGGCGGGGGCCGTCTTCGTGGTGCTGCCGTTGCTGGCCATCGCGGTCAAGGTCGACTGGCCGCACTTCTGGTCGCTGATCACCAGCTCGTCGTCGAAAACGGCGCTGTTGCTGAGCCTGAAGACCGCCGCCGCCAGCACGGCGCTGTGCGTGGTCTTCGGCGTGCCGATGGCGCTGGTGCTGGCGCGCAGCACGGCGCGGTTGGTCCGGTTGCTGCGGCCGCTGATCCTGCTGCCCCTGGTGCTGCCGCCCGTGGTCGGTGGCATCGCGCTGCTCTACGCGTTCGGCCGGCTGGGGCTGCTCGGCCGGTACCTGGAGGCCGCCGGTGTCGGGATCGCGTTCAGCACCACCGCCGTGGTGCTGGCCCAGACCTTCGTCTCGCTGCCGTTCCTGGTCATCTCCCTCGAGGGCGCCGCGCGCACCGCCGGCGCCGACTACGAGCTGGTGGCCGCGACGCTGGGGGCGCGCCCGAGCGTCGTGTGGTGGCGGGTCACCCTGCCGCTGCTGTTGCCGGGCGTGGTGTCGGGGGCGGTGCTGGCCTTCGCCCGCTCGCTGGGCGAATTCGGGGCGACACTGACCTTCGCGGGATCCCGCCAGGGGGTGACCCGCACGCTGCCGCTGGAGATCTACCTGCAGCGGGTGACCGACGCCAATGCCGCTGTGGCGCTGTCGATCCTGCTGGTGGTGGTGGCGGCCCTGGTGGTGCTGGGCCTGGGCACCCGCCGGCTGGCCGGGGCCGACACGGGGCAACCGTGAGCGAATTGCAGCTGCGCGCGGTCGTCGCGGACCGCGGGGTGGACGTGGAGTTCGAGGTATCCGCGGGCGAGGTGCTCGCCGTGCTCGGCCCCAACGGCGCCGGCAAATCGACGGTGCTACACGTCATCGCGGGGCTACTTCGGCCCGACCACGCGGTGGTGCGGCTGGGGGACCGGGTCCTGACCGACACCGCGGCCGGCGTCAGCGTGCCGACACACGACCGCCGGGTCGGGCTGCTGCTGCAGGATGCGCTGCTGTTCCCGCACATGAGTGTTGCCGCCAACGTCGGTTTCGGACCGAACAGCCGTCGGGCGCGGTGGCGGGCGGGTCGCACCGCAAGATCCGACACGGCGCTGGGGTGGCTGCGCGAGGTGGACGCGGAGGGCCTGGCCGACCGGAAGCCGCGCCAGCTGTCCGGCGGGCAAGCGCAGCGGGTCGCGATCGCCCGGGCGCTGGCCGCCGAACCCGACGTGTTGCTGCTCGACGAACCGCTGGCCGGGCTCGACGTCGCCGCGGCGGCCGCGATCCGGGCCG
>NZ_LZLL01000275.1:0-24003 GCF_001669335.1 Mycobacterium sp. 1245852.3
GGTGTCGAGCAACCTGGCCCGCTTCGACGCGATGCGCTACGGGCTGCGGGTCGGCGACGACGGCAGCCACAGCGCCGAGGAGGTGATGGCGTTGACGCGGGCTGCCGGTTTCGGGCCGGAGGTCAAGCGGCGCATCATGATCGGCACGTATGCGTTGTCGGCCGGCTACTACGACGCGTATTACAACCAGGCGCAGAAGGTGCGCACGCTGATCGCCCGCGACCTGGACGAGGCCTATCGCTCGGTGGACGTGGTGGTGTCGCCCGCGACCCCGACCACGGCGTTTCGGCTGGGGGAGAAGGTCGACGATCCGCTGGCGATGTATCTGTTCGACCTGTGCACGCTGCCGCTGAATCTGGCGGGGCACTGCGGCATGTCGGTGCCGGCCGGTCTGTCGCCGGACGACGACCTGCCCGTCGGGCTGCAGATCATGGCGCCGGCGCTGGCTGACGACCGGCTCTACCGGGTCGGCGCCGCCTACGAGGCGGCCCGCGGGCCGCTGCCCTCGGCGCCCACCGTCTAGTGAGCCGTCGCGGCTAATCGCGCCATAACCCCGCCGTCCCAGGCAAGATGAAACCATGCGGATCGGAGTGCTCACCGGAGGCGGCGACTGCCCCGGACTCAACGCGGTCATCCGGGCGGTGGTGCGAACCTGCGACGCGCGGTACGGCTCGTCGGTGGTCGGATTCCAGGACGGCTGGCGCGGATTGCTGGAGAACCGCCGCGTCCAGCTGCAGAACGACGATCGCAACGACCGTCTGCTGGCCAAGGGCGGAACCATGCTGGGCACCGCCCGCGTGCATCCCGACAAACTGCGGGCCGGGCTGAACCAGATCAAGCAGACCCTGGACGACAACGGAATCGACGTCCTGATCCCCATCGGCGGGGAGGGCACGCTGACGGCCGCGCACTGGCTCTCGGAGGAGAATGTGCCCGTGGTCGGTGTCCCCAAGACCATCGACAACGACATCGATTGCACCGACGTGACTTTCGGCCATGACACCGCGCTGACCGTGGCCACCGACGCCATCGACCGGCTGCACAGCACCGCCGAATCGCACCAGCGGGTCATGCTGGTCGAGGTGATGGGCCGCCACGCCGGCTGGATCGCGCTGAACGCCGGTCTGGCGTCGGGCGCACACATGACCCTGATCCCCGAGCAGCCCTTCGACGTCGAAGAGGTCTGCCGGCTGGTGAAAAGGCGCTTCCAGCGCGGAGATTCGCACTTCATCTGCGTGGTTGCCGAGGGCGCCAAGCCCATTCCCGGTTCGATTGCGTTGCGAGAAGGCGGGATTGACGAATTCGGCCACGAGAAGTTCACCGGTGTGGCCGCCCAGCTCGGCGCCGAGGTGGAGAAGCGGATCAACAAGGACGTCCGGGTGACCGTGCTCGGTCACGTCCAGCGGGGCGGTACCCCGACGGCCTACGACCGGGTGTTGGCCACCCGGTTCGGGGTGAATGCGGCCGACGCCGCGCACGCCGGGGAATACGGCCAGATGGTGTCGCTGCGCGGGCAGGATATCGGCCGCGTTCCGTTGGCCGACGCGGTGCGTCAGCTCAAGCTGGTCCCCGATAGCCGCTACGACGACGCCGCCGCGTTCTTCGGTTAGACGCGCCCACAGGGCGAACATTCGGTGGACCGCAGTGAACCGCGGCCTGAATTAGCCCGCTAACGATCCAGGTGGTTTGCGATCGCCGCATTTTGGTGGTTTCCGGAACGGTCCTCAGGGGTTATACCGGGGATATGAGCCACCGCGGTGCGATTCGCGGAGTCGTTCAGCAATCCGCGGCAGCGGGGGGACCACCGGTTCCGCCGAACCATAAGCCGGGCCCGCCCAGGCGCCGCGCCGGCGCCGACCCCGCGGCGGCCACCGTGCCGCAGGCCCGCGGACCGCATCGACACCCGGGCGGACCGCCACCGCCGCCACCACCGCGCCGGCCGGCCCGGCCGGCGGCGGCGCGCCCCGAGCCGATGCTGGGGGCGACGGCGCTGGACCGCTTCGACACGCAAGACACCGCCGCCAATCGGTTCGACTGGCGGCAGCTGCTGCACCGCGTGACCGGCATCGAGCTTGGCCCGGGCAAGAACACGGCGTACGAGAACGAGCTGCGGCGGCGCATCCGCGCAACCGTCGGCGGTGCCTTCCCGATCGCCGTGCTCAACCTCAAGGGCGGGGTCGGTAAGACCACGGTGGTGGAGGCGCTGGGGTCGACGTTCGCGGCGGTACGCGACGACCGGGTGCTCGCCCTCGACATCGACGCCGGCGACCTGTCGGAACGCCACGGCCGCCGCAACCCGCACAGCCTGGCCGACTTGTTGCACGGCAACCCGGCGCCGCACTACGAGGACATTCGCGCGCTGACGTACATGAACGGCTTCGGCCTGGAAGTGCTCGGGCTGCCGGACAGCGACTGGCGCCTGGAACGGCACGACATGCTGCGGGCTTTCTCGATGCTGCGAAACCAGTATTCGGTGGTGTTGGTCGACTGTGTGAAAACGCTCAATTCCGCTGTGATGGACGCTGTTCTGCCGGAATCGCGTGCCCTGGTGGTGGTGACCAGTCCCGCCATCGATGCGATACGCAAAACTCGGGCGACGCTGGATTGGTTGTGCCACAACGGCTATCAATCCCTGATGCAGTGGACGGTGCTGGCCGTCAACCATATCGAGCCGGCCAAGGTCGACGCCGTGGCCGTCACCGAACTCGACCGGCTGTCCGCCCGCGTCGGGGCCACGGTGGCGCTGCCGTTCGATCGGCACGTCCACGAGGGACGAAAGATCGCGCTGGACCGATTGAGCAAGGAGAGCCGGCGCAGCTATCTCGAGCTGGCTGCCGCGCTGGCCGAGATGTTCCCCGGCAGGGGAGGGGAGCGCGCTCGCGATCACCATTAGGTTGATCGGTGGTGACCCGCTTCGCCCGGCTCCGCCGCGCTCGCGATCACCATTAGGATCGAGCGCATGAGTGTTGCCGCCAGCGCCGATCTGATGGACTTCGACGACGTCATCGCCCGTTTCGATCCGGTACTCGGCCTCGAGGTGCACGTGGAGCTGTCCACCGTCACCAAGATGTTCTGCGGATGCACCACCGCGTTCGGCGCCGAACCCAACACCCAGGTGTGCCCGGTGTGCCTGGGCCTGCCCGGCTCGCTGCCCGTGCTCAACCAGGCCGCGGTCGAGTCGGCCATTCGCATCGGGCTGGCGCTGAACTGCGAGATCGTCCCGTGGTGCCGCTTCGCCCGGAAGAACTACTTCTACCCGGACCAGCCCAAGAACTACCAGATTTCGCAATACGACGAGCCGATCGCCATCAATGGCTACCTGGAGGCGCCGCTGGAGGACGGCACCACCTGGCGGGTCGAGATCGAGCGCGCGCACATGGAGGAAGACACCGGCAAGCTCACCCACATCGGCAGTGAGACGGGCCGCATCCACGGCGCGACCACGTCGCTGATCGACTACAACCGCGCCGGCGTGCCGCTGATCGAAATCGTCACCAAGCCTATCGAGGGCGCCGGAGCCCGGGCGCCGCAGATCGCCCGCGCCTACGTGACGGCGTTGCGAGACCTGTTGCGCGCCTTGGGCGTATCCGACGTCCGCATGGACCAGGGCTCCATGCGATGTGACTCCAATGTGTCGCTCAAACCCACCGGTGCGAGCGAGTTCGGCACCCGGACCGAGACCAAGAACGTCAACTCGCTCAAGAGCGTCGAGGTGGCGGTGCGCTACGAAATGCAGCGCCAGGCCGCGGTTCTGGCCTCGGGTGGTCGAATCATCCAGGAAACCCGGCACTTTCACGAGACCGGTGGCTACACGAGCCCGGGCCGCACCAAAGAAACGGCCGAGGACTACCGGTATTTCCCCGAGCCGGACCTCGAGCCCGTCGCGCCCAGCCGCGAACTGGTCGAGCGGCTGCGCGCGTCCATCCCCGAGCTGCCGTGGTTGAGCCGCAAGCGCATTCAGGACGAGTGGGGCATCTCCGACGAGGTGATGCGCGACCTGGTCAACGCCGGGGCGATCGAATTGGTCACCGCGACCATCGCGCACGGCGCCTCCAGCGAACAGGCCCGCGCCTGGTGGGGAAACTTCTTGATGCAGAAGGCCAACGAGGCCAACGTGGCGCTGGACGAGCTGGCCATAACGCCGGCCCAGGTCGCCGCCGTCGTGGCGCTGGTGGACGAGGGCAAGCTGTCCACCAAGCTGGCCCGTCAGGTCGTCGAGGGCGTGCTGGCCGGGGAGGGCGAGCCCGACGAGGTGATGACCGCGCGCGGTCTGGCCCTGGTGCGTGACGACTCGGTGACCCAGGCCGCCGTCGACGAGGCGTTGGCCGCCAATCCCGATGTGGCAGAAAAGATTCGCGGCGGCAAGGTGGCCGCGGCCGGCGCGATCGTCGGCGCGGTGATGAAGGCCACCCGCGGCCAGGCCGACGCCGCGCGGGTACGCGAATTGGTGTTGGCCGCCTGCGGCCAGGGCTGACCCCGGCCTAGCTGCGCGTCGAGCGTGTGATCCACGGCGCGACACGCCGATACGCCGTCGTAAACTGCACACTCGGCGGATCGAGAACCGGCCTAGCTCTTGTCGTCGCTGTTGCGCGGGAAACCGCCGCCCTGGGGGAAGAGCGGGAACACCACGTCGTCCAGCTTCTCGGCATCTCCGGCCGTCTTGTTGACCGTTGCGCCCCAGACGTTTCCATCCGGCGACATGCGCAGCGCCCAGGCGTGGGCGTGGGTGTCCTTGCGGACGACGTCGGGTTCACCGGTGACCGCGCCGGTGGCCGGCGCCAGCCGGACCGCGACCGTCAGCTTGGTGTTGATCAAGTTGACCAGCACGGTCCCGTCCATCGCGGCGCAGCCTGCCACGCCGGGTTTGTCCGGCCAGGTCCACACCGTGGACACATCGGACGTTTTGGTGATGCGCTGCAACCGATCTGCCGTCGGGGTGCGGTCGGCGACGTACAGCGAGCCGTCAACCGGGTCGGTGCACAGGCCGCCGCCGGCACCCACGCCGGACAGCGCCGTCGTCGGCGGCGCCTGGCCCACGGTGGTCGGCTGCTCGATCCGCAGCACCTTGCCGGCCAGCGACTTGGGGTCGGCGGCCAGCGCCGGATTGCCCGCGTCGCCGGTCATCACGACCAGCGTGGTGGGGCTGGTGAAGATCAACGCCCCGGTGTTTCCGGTGGCGCCCTTGGGGATCCCGGTCAGGATGTCCTTGGGGATGTCGCCGTCGGCCACGCGGATCACCCGGTTGTCGGTGGGCGTGCTGATGTAGGCGTACATCAGGCGGTCCTGGGTGTAGGTGGGCGACATCACGATGTCCATCAAGCCGCCGTCGCCGGACGAGTCGACCGGGATCACCGTCTTCACCTTCGGTTCGGCGTTGACCGAGATCTCCTTGACCGCGCCGGTGGTGCGCTCGGCGACCAGCGCGGTTTTGCTGTCCGGGCCCATGATCAGGCCACTGGTGCTCTCCAGGCAGCCCTGCATCACGCCGGGGGCGGGGCACGCCTTGGGGAACGGCGTGGGCGGCAGCGGCGGCGGCGGGGGAGGCGTCGAGCTGGGTTGCGGCTTGAGCTCGGGCGCGGTGGTGAACGGCTGCGATTGGGCGTCGTTGAAGCGCGCGCACCCGCTTGTCACCAGCACGAGGGCGCACAGCGCGGCGAACCCGCGCCGAACCGACCGCCCCGCTCGCCCTAGTCGCATGACCGTCAGGCTACGGACACTGTCGGCGGCGCCGCCACACACGTCCCTCGTGCCCGCCGCCGAAGGCCCGATCGGAGGCGGGCCGCGCGCCACCGTCGACCATGCGCGATCTCGCGTCACGGACCGCCGAAACGGGCCCGGAAGGCGATTTCGGGTCGATCCGGCCCGGTTTGACGGGCAAACCACCGATTGCCAGGCGAAAGCGCCGCTCAAATCCCCAATTCAGGACGGAATGCCCTTACCCTGACACCCGTGACCAGTCAACCGAATGACGCACATTGGCAACGCCCCGGCGAATCCCCGGAGCCGACCCCGGGACGCCCCGCCTCGGCGCGGCTGGTCGATCCCGAAGATGACCTGACGCCGGTCGGCTATCCCGGCGACTTCAACCCGTCCACCGGGACCACCACCGTCATCCCGTACGGCGCCGCCGCCGCCGCCGCGGTCGCCGGCTCCGGGGCCGGGGGCTACAACCTGCTAGAACAGCAGGAGCCCCTGCCCTACGTACAGCCGCATTCGGCGGCCCGGAACGCGGCTCCCGAGGCTGACCTCGCCGACGACGAACACCACGACCGGCTGCACGATGTCGGCCGGCGCGGAACGCAGCACCTCGGTTTGCTGCTGCTGCGCGTCGGGCTGGGCGTGGTGCTCGGCGCCCACGGGCTGCAGAAGCTGTTCGGCTGGTGGGGTGGCTCGGGCGTGACGGGCTTCAAGAACTCACTGTCCGATGTCGGCTACCAGCACGCGGACATCCTCGCCTACGTGAGCGCCGGCGGTGAGGTCGTGGCGGGTGTGCTGCTGGTACTGGGCTTGTTCACGCCGGTCGCCGCGGCGGGCGCGTTGGCGTTCTTGATCAACGGCCTGCTGGCCAGCGTCTCGGTGCGGCCGCATACCCGCAACTTCTCGTTCTTCCTGCCCGAGGGCCACGAATACCAGATCACCCTGATCGTGCTGGCCGTCGCGGTCGTGCTGTGCGGACCCGGCCGGTATGGCCTGGACGCGCGCCGCGGTTGGGCGCATCGGCCCTTCATCGGCTCCTTTGTCGCGCTGCTGGCCGGCATCGCCGCCGGTGTCGGGGTGTGGGTGGCGCTCAACGGCGTGAATCCGATCGGCTGACCAGCCACTGTCACTGGTAGGGGTTGGGGACCCGCCCGGCGCTGGCCTGCGTCAGCTGCGGCAGCGTGGAGAACGTGACCGCGGGCAACCGCAGCTCTTCGCCGCTCTTGAGGCGCGCGCGACCCCACGAACCGCGGTGGAAACGCAGCCCGTCGATCTCCTCCCAGGGCACCCGCCGGCTGCCCAGCAGCGTTCGGACGGTCACGCCCCGGTCGTCGGCGACGGTGCGTAGCCGGATGATCAACGCCGACAGCAGTATCGGCAGGATCAGCAGCGGCAACGACGGCGCCCAGAGCATCACCGGTATCAGCAACCCCAGCGTCAAGAACCCGACGGCCAGATGCGCGATCGGCGACACCTTGATCACGACGGGCGCCTGGGACGGGGTTTGGGGAGACGAGCCGCTAGCCACCCCACCATCATTTCACCCCGCGCGCGGGACCGGTTCCGGCCGCACTCACCCGGCGTAACGGCGGTCAACCCGCCTGGTGAGCGGGCACGGATTTGACTGCTGAGCTGTGCGAAGGCTACCGTCGGACGCTATGGATACCGCCGGAAAGCCCGGGATGCTCGTAGTAATTAGTCGGCGCGTTGGCGGCTGACTTGCGTTTGAGCATGTGAAGCAATCCAGCACCAACGCGCAACCCTCGTGCAGCAGATGAGCTGTCGGGGGTTTTTTGTTGCCCCAGCGAGATTCCCGGAAATGAATAAGGACGAAAACGACAGTGAGCGCTCCCATCAGGCAGCACCCCGCCGCGACACCGGACGCTGCCGACATCGCCACGGACGCGGCCAAGCCCGCCGCGAAGTCTGCGGCCGGTAAGCCGAAACGCATTGGGCCCGAACAACTTACCGGCGCCCAATCGGTGATTCGTTCGCTGGAGGAACTCGGCGTAGAGGTCATCTTCGGCATTCCCGGCGGCGCGGTGCTGCCCGTCTATGACCCGCTGTTCGACTCGCAGAAGCTGCGCCACGTGCTGGTCCGTCACGAGCAGGGCGCCGGCCACGCCGCCAGCGGCTACGCCCACGCCACCGGCAAGGTCGGTGTCTGCATGGCGACCTCGGGCCCCGGCGCGACCAACCTGGTGACCCCGCTGGCCGACGCCCAGATGGACTCGATTCCCGTGGTGGCCGTGACCGGCCAGGTCGGACGCTCGCTGATCGGCACCGACGCCTTCCAGGAAGCCGACATCTCGGGCATCACGATGCCGATCACCAAGCACAACTTCCTGGTCCGCTCGGGTAACGAGATCCCGCAGGTGCTGGCCGAGGCGTTCCACATCGCCTCCTCGGGGCGTCCCGGAGCGGTGCTGGTCGACATCCCCAAGGACGTGCTGCAGGGCCAGTGCACGTTCAGCTGGCCGCCCCGCCTGGACTTGCCCGGCTACAAGCCGAACACCAAACCGCACAGCCGGCAGATCCGGGAGGCCGCCAAACTGATCGCGGCCTCCCGCAAGCCGGTGCTCTACGTCGGCGGCGGGGTCATCCGCGGTGACGCGACCGAGCAGCTGCGCGAGCTGGCCGAGCTGACCGGCATCCCCGTGGTGACCACGCTGATGGCGCGCGGCGCGTTCCCCGACAGCCACAAGCAGCACATGGGCATGCCCGGCATGCACGGCACCGTCGCCGCGGTGGCCGCCCTGCAGCGCAGCGACCTGCTGATCGCGCTGGGGACCCGCTTCGATGACCGGGTGACCGGGAAGCTGGACACCTTCGCCCCGGAAGCCAAGGTCATTCACGCCGACATCGACCCCGCCGAGATCGGCAAGAACCGCCACGCCGACGTGCCGATCGTGGGCGACGTCAAGGCCGTCATCATCGAGCTGCTCGAGTTGCTGCGCCACGACGGGATCCCCGGCAAGCTCGACATGACGGAGTGGTGGGCCTACCTCAACGAGGTCCAGTCCACCTATCCGCTGAGCTACGGGCCGCAGAGTGACGGCAGCCTCGGCCCGGAATACGTCATCGAAAAGCTCGGCCAGATCGCCGGTCCCGACGCCATGTACGTCGCCGGCGTGGGCCAGCACCAGATGTGGGCGGCCCAGTTCATCTCCTACGAGAAGCCGCGCACCTGGCTGAACTCGGGCGGGTTGGGCACCATGGGTTTCGCCATCCCGGCGGCCATGGGGGCCAAGATGGCGCGCCCCGAGGCCGAGGTGTGGGCCATCGACGGCGACGGCTGTTTCCAGATGACCAACCAGGAGCTGGCCACCTGCGCGATCGAAGGCGTGCCGATCAAGGTGGCGCTGATCAACAACGGCAACCTGGGCATGGTGCGCCAGTGGCAGACGCTGTTCTACGAGGAGCGCTACTCGCAGACCGATCTGGCGACGCATTCGCATCGGATCCCGGACTTCGTGAAGCTGGCCGAGGCGCTGGGTTGCGTCGGATTGCGTTGCGAGCGTGAGGAAGACGTGGAAGACGTGATTAACCAGGCGCGTGCGATCAACGACCGCCCGGTGGTGATCGACTTCATCGTCGGCGCCGACGCGCAGGTGTGGCCGATGGTGGCCGCCGGTACCAGCAACGACGAGATTCAGGCGGCCCGCGGCATCCGTCCGCTCTTCGACGACGAGAGCGAAGGGCACGCCTGATGCAAACGCATACCCTCTCGGTGCTGGTCGAGGACAAACCCGGTGTGCTCGCCCGCGTGGCGGCGCTGTTCAGCCGGCGCGGCTTCAACATCGAATCGCTGGCGGTCGGTGCCACCGAGCAAAAGGACATGTCGCGGATGACGATCGTGGTCTCCGCCGAGGAGACCCCGCTCGAGCAGATCACCAAGCAGCTCAACAAGCTGATCAACGTCATCAAGATCGTCGAGCTCGATGACGACAACTCGGTGTCGCGGGAATTGGCGTTGATCAAGGTCCGCGCCGACGCGGGCACCCGCAGTCAGGTCATCGAGGCGGTGAACCTGTTCCGCGCCAAGGTGATCGACGTTTCCACCGAGGCGTTGACGATCGAGGCGACGGGCGACCGCGGCAAGATCGAGGCGCTGCTGCGGATCCTGGAACCTTTCGGGATTCGCGAAATCGTCCAATCGGGAGTGGTGGCGCTGTCTCGCGGTCCACGCGGAATCGGCACGGCCAAGTAACACACAAGGAGATATTCAACAGTGGCATTAGAAATGTTCTACGACGACGATGCGGACCTGACGATCATCCAGGGTCGCAAGGTCGGTGTCATCGGATACGGCAGCCAAGGACACGCGCACTCGCTGAGCCTGCGCGACTCCGGCGTGCAGGTGAAGGTGGGCCTGAAGGAGGGGTCGAAGTCGCGGGCCAAGGTCGAAGAGCAGGGCCTGGACGTGGACACCCCCGCCGAGGTCGCCAAGTGGGCCGACGTGATCATGCTGCTGGCGCCCGACACCGCGCAGGCCGACATCTTCAAGAACGACATCGAACCCAACCTCCAGGATGGGGACGCGTTGTTCTTCGGCCACGGCCTCAACATCCACTTCGACCTGATCAAGCCGCCGGCCAACGTCACCATCGCCATGGTGGCACCGAAGGGCCCGGGGCACCTGGTGCGCCGCCAGTTCGTCGACGGCAAGGGTGTGCCCGCGCTGATCGCCGTCGACCAGGACCCGAACGGCGACGGCGAGGCGCTGGCCCTGTCCTATGCCAAGGCCATCGGCGGCACCCGCGCCGGCGTCATCAAGACCACCTTCAAGGACGAGACCGAGACGGACCTGTTCGGTGAGCAGGCCGTGTTGTGCGGTGGCACAGAGGAATTGGTGAAGACCGGTTTCGACGTGATGGTCGAGGCGGGCTACCCGCCGGAGATGGCCTACTTCGAGGTGCTGCACGAGCTCAAGCTGATCGTCGACCTGATGTACGAGGGCGGCATCGCGCGGATGAACTACTCGGTGTCCGACACCGCGGAGTTCGGCGGCTACCTGTCCGGTCCGCGCGTGATCGACGCCGGCACCAAGGAGCGGATGCGCGAGATCCTGCGCGACATCCAAAGCGGCGAGTTCACCAAGAAGTTGGTCGCCAACGTCGAGGGTGGCAACAAGCAGCTCGAGCAGTTGCGCAAGGAGAACGCCGAGCACCCCATCGAGGTCACCGGCAAGAAGCTGCGCGACCTGATGAGCTGGGTCGACCGGCCGATCACCGAGACCGCCTAGCGCTTTCGCGCCGACCTGGGACCGCCGCCCGCGAAACTTAAACTACGGCGACCGTTTACGGCGTGTCGTGTGCGTGGTTTAAGTGTCGCGGAGCCGGTCGGCGATCGTCACCACCCGAATGGCCAGATGCTCGAGGGCCGTGTCGGTGACCTCGCCGATGTTCTCGATGTTGTCGTGGGTGGTGACCAGGCTCGCCCCGTAGGGATTGCCGTCGACGAACTTCGACGGGTCGGTGTAGCCCGGGGGCACGATGATGCCGCCGAAATGCATCAGCGTGATGTACAGCGAGAGCAGGGTGGATTCCTGACCGCCGTGCACGGTGTTCGATGAGGTGAAGCCCGCGTACACCTTGTCGGCGAGTTTGCCCTGCGCCCACAGCCCGCCCAGCGAGTCGAGGAACGCGCGCAATTGCGCTGCCGGAGAGCCGAAGCGGGTCGGTGAACCGAAGATCACCGCGTCGGCCCAGACGATGTCGTCGCCGGTGGCGGCCGGAAGGTCTTTGGTGGCCTCGTAATTGGCCGTCCAGGCCGGGTTGTGGGCGAAGGATTCGGAATCCTGCGTTTCGGCGACGTGTCGCAGGCGGACCTCGGCCCCCGCCTTCTCGGCCGCGGCGGCAACGCGCTGCGCCATCGTGGTGCCATGGCCGGTGGCCGAGTAGTAGATGATCGCGAGTTTCGTCACGGCGTCATCGTAGGCCGCAGATCCGGCATCGTGTCGATCCCGAATTCCCGGTGCAACAACGTGCGCGCCGCGTAGTAGCCGGCCATGCCGTGCACACCGCCGCCCGGCGGAGTGGCCGCGGAACACAGATAGACCTTGGGAACCGGTGTGCGCCACGGGTTTAACCGCGGCGTGGGCCCGGCGATCGCCCGCCAGGCCGAGTTGCCGCCCACCCCGATGTCGCCGCCGACGTAGTTCGCGTTGTGCTCGCACAACCGCGCGGCCGGCACCGCGCGCGGCCACCACCACGTCACGGAAGCCGGGGGCGAAGCGCTCGACGACCGCGGTCACCGCTTCGGTCGCGTCGACGGTGGACCCCGACGGCACGTGGGCATAGGTCCAAAACGGGCGGCGGCCGGTGGCGTCGATGCGGCCGGGGTCGGCGACGTGCGGCGACGCCGCCAGCACCATGGGCCACTGCGCGTGCCGGCCGGCGGCGATGTCGGCCTCGGCGCGCGCCATCTGGGCTCGGCTGCCGCCGAGGTGCAGCGTCGGGGCCTGCCGCAGCCGCTCGTCCGACCACGGGATCTCGTCGCTCAGCACGAAGTCCACCTTTGCGACGCCGGGGCCAAACGTGTAGCGCCGCAACGCTTTCGCGTAGCGAGCGGGCAGGGCGTCACCGTAGATCCGCAGCAGCGCGGTCGGCGCGGTGTCGAAGGCCACGACCCCGTCAGGCGGTTCGGTGACCTCCGTGCCCGCCGTCAGCTCGCCACCGTGTGCGCGCAGGTCGGCGATCAGGGCGTCGGTGATCACCTGACTGCCGCCCACCGGAATCGGCCAGCCGACCGAATGCGCCAGGGTGGCCAGCATCATCCCGGCGCCGGCCGCGGTCAGCGACGGCATCCGCGAAATGATATGGGCGGCAACGCCGGTGAACAGTGCGCGGGCGTCCTCGCCGGCCAACGTCCCCCACGCCGGGGTCCCCTGGGCCAGCATCCGCAGGCCCAGCCGCAGCGCCGAGGGCAGCGAGTTCGGGATGGACCGTTTGTCGCCCAGCAGCAGGGCCACCACGTCGTCGGAACGCTCGACCAGCGGACCCAGCAGCCGCCTGAAGGACGCACCGTGCTCGAGCTCGGCGCAGGTGCGGTCCAGGTCGCGGTAGGCGATGGCCGCCGGACGCCCGGGCAGCGGGTTGGCGTAGGAGATATCCGGCACCGTCAGGCGCACGCCGCGCGCGCGCAAATCGAATTCGGCGAAGAACGGCGACGCCAACGCGAGCGGGTGCACCGCCGAGCAGATGTCGTGCAAGACTCCCGCAGAATCTGGGTCGGGTGCGGTGCGCGCGCCCCCGCCAAATGTCGGCTGAGCTTCGACGACCTGCACTTTCAGACCGGCCCGGGCGCAGATTACGGCAGCGGTCAGCCCATTGGGTCCGCTGCCGACGATGGTGACGTCCACGCGTCAATTACAGCCGATAGGCTGGCCGGGTGAATCTGCCTGTTGTACTCATTGCCGACAAACTCGCCGAATCAACCGTCGCCGCCCTCGGTGACCAGGTCGAGGTGCGCTGGGTAGACGGCCCCGACCGGGAGAAGCTGCTGGCGGCCGTGCCGGAGGCCGATGCGCTGCTGGTGCGTTCGGCCACCACGGTCGACGCCGAGGTGCTGGCGGCGGCGCCCAAGCTGAAGATCGTCGCCCGCGCCGGGGTGGGTCTGGACAACGTCGACGTCGACGCCGCCACCGAGCGCGGTGTGCTGGTGGTGAACGCGCCGACGTCGAACATCCACAGCGCCGCCGAGCACGCGCTGGCGCTGTTGCTGTCGGCGGCCCGCCAGGTGCCGGCCGCCGACGCCTCACTGCGCGAGCACGCCTGGAAGCGGTCGTCGTTCTCGGGCACCGAGATCTTCGGCAAGACGGTCGGCGTGGTGGGCCTGGGCCGGATCGGGCAGTTGGTCGCCCAGCGGCTCAGCGCCTTCGGGACTCACCTGATCGCCTACGACCCCTACGTGTCGCCGGCCCGGGCCGCGCAGCTGGGCATCGAACTGTTGACGCTGGACGAGCTGCTGGGCCGCGCCGACTTCATCTCGGTGCACCTGCCGAAGACACCCGAGACCGCGGGCCTGATCGACAAGGACGCGCTGGCCAAGACCAAGCCGGGCGTCATCATCGTCAACGCGGCCCGCGGTGGTCTGGTCGACGAGGCGGCGCTGGCCGACGCGGTGCGCAGCGGCCACGTCCGCGCGGCCGGCATCGACGTCTTCTCCAAGGAACCCTGCACCGACAGCCCGCTGTTCGAGCTGCCGCAGGTGGTGGTCACGCCGCATCTGGGGGCATCGACCGAAGAGGCGCAGGACCGGGCCGGCACCGACGTCGCGGCGAGCGTGAAGCTCGCTCTGGCCGGGGAATTCGTCCCCGACGCGGTCAACGTCGGCGGCGGGGTGGTCAACGAGGAGGTGGCGCCCTGGCTGGACCTGGTGCGCAAGCTCGGGTTGCTGGCCGCCACGCTTTCCGACGGCCCGCCGGTCTCCTTGTCCGTGCAGGTGCGCGGCGAGCTCGCCTCCGAAGACGTTGAGGTGCTTAAGCTTTCGGCCCTACGCGGGTTGTTCTCGGCCGTCGTCGAGGGACCGGTGACCTTCGTCAACGCACCGGCGCTGGCCGAAGAACGCGGCATCACCGCCGAGATCGGCACGGCCTCGGAGAGCCCAAACCACCGCAGCGTGGTCGACGTGCGCGCGGTCGCGCCCGACGGCACCGCCGTCAACGTCGCGGGCACCCTGTCGGGCCCGCAGCTGGTCGAGAAGATCGTGCAGATCAACGGCCGCAACTTCGATCTGCGTGCCCGCGGTATCAACCTGGTGATCAACTATGTCGACCAGCCCGGCGCGCTGGGCAAGATCGGCACCCTGCTCGGTTCGGCCGGGGTGAACATCGAGGCCGCGCAACTCTCCGAGGACGCCGAGGGCCCGAGTGCGACGATCCTGCTGCGTCTGGACCGTGACGTGCCGGGCGACGTGCGGGCCGAAATCGGCGCGGCCGTGGGCGCCAACAAGCTTGAGGTGGTTGATCTTTCGTGAAGCGCGCCAGCGACGATGCAGAGCTTAGCGATGAGGAGCGGCGCCGATGAAGCTTGCCATCATCGAAGGTGACGGCATCGGCCCGGAGGTAGTGGCCGAGGCCGTCAAGGTCCTCGACGCGGTGCTGCCCGGGGTGGACAAGACGAGCTACGACCTGGGCGCGCGCCGATACCACGCCACCGGCGAGCTACTGCCGGACTCCGTCGTCGACGAGCTGCGCGGGCATGACGCCATCCTGCTCGGGGCCATCGGTGACCCATCGGTGCCCAGCGGCGTGCTGGAGCGAGGCTTGTTGCTGCGCCTGCGTTTCGAGCTCGACCATCACATCAACCTGCGCCCGGGCCGGCTCTATCCGGGCGTGAACAGCCCGTTGGCCGGCAACCCCGAGATCGACTTCGTGGTGGTGCGCGAGGGAACCGAAGGGCCCTACACCGGCACCGGCGGCGCCATCCGCGTCGGAACGCCCAACGAAGTCGCCACCGAGGTAAGCCAGAACACGGCATTCGGTGTGCGCCGCGTGGTGGCCGATGCGTTCGAACGGGCGCAGCGGCGCCGAAAGCATTTGACGCTGGTGCACAAAACCAACGTGCTGACCTTCGCCGGCAAGCTGTGGTCGCGCATCGTGGCCGAGGTGGGCCAGGACTATCCCGACGTCGAAGTGGCCTACCAACACATCGACGCCGCGACCATCTTCATGGTCACCGACCCCGGTCGCTTCGACGTGATCGTCACCGACAACCTGTTCGGCGACATCATCACCGACCTGTCGGCAGCGGTGTGCGGCGGAATTGGCTTGGCCGCCAGTGGAAATATCGACGGCACCCGAACCAACCCGTCGATGTTCGAGCCCGTCCATGGCAGCGCGCCGGACATCGCCGGCCAGGGCATCGCCGATCCGACCGCCGCCATCATGTCGGTGGCGCTGCTGCTGGCCCACCTCGGCGAGGACGCCGCGGCTAAGCGGGTGGACCGGGCCGTCGAGCAATATCTGGCAACGCGTGGGAACGAACGGCGCGCCACCACCGAAGTCGGCGAACGGATTGCCGCCGGGCTTTAGTCTCCAACCCGGGCGGCAGCAATCGCGTGGGCACCAAAGGCATTGCCGCCAGGGGGAACAGCGCGCACAGCACCCATGCCGGCGGATACTTCGCGGCCGAGATCAAGGCACCGAACAGCGGGGGACCGGCGGCCGCCATCATCCGCTGGGTGGTGTTCTGGATGCCCAGGGCCCGACCGCTCCAGTACGGCCCGGCGAATTCGGTGATGGCGGTGGCTTCCAGCCCGTTGTCGAGCACCGCGATCACCGAGATGGCGACCATCAGCACCGACTGCCACCGGGTGTTCATGTAATCGGCCCACGCCAGCAGCAGCAGGGTCAGCACGGCGGCGGCCGCGATGTAGCGCACCGGCCGCATGCGCGAGCCCAGCCGATCCGACCAGCGGCCCACGGCCACCCGGCCGGCCGCGCCGAGCAGCTGCGACAGGGTGACCAACGCGCCGGCGGCCGCGACCGACCAGTGCAGATTTCGGATCAGCCACACCAGCATGAACGTCACGGTGACCGTCTGCGGCATCATCATCAGCCCCGCCACCGCGTGAATTCGCCACAGCGTCAACGATCCTCGGTATGGGCTGGCCAGTTCCTGATCGCTCGCGCTGGCGCGGGGCTTGCGCGGCGGGTCGACGATGCCGACCACGCTCACGATCGCCCCGAGCGCGCACGCCAGCGCGGTGAACCGCAGGCCGGCCTGCGGCCCGTGTTCGGCGAGCTCGGGAATTATCATCGCGCCCAAGGCGATTCCCAGGGGTTGGGCGGTCTGGCGGATGCCCATGGCCAGCCCGCGCTGATGTGGCGGGAACCACGCGGACACCAGCCGCCCGCCGGCCGTGTTGCAGCTGGCCGCGGCCATGCCGCCGAGAAACAGATAGACGGCGATCAGCACCATCGAATGCGCCGACGCGGCGGCGTAGGCCGCTATCGCGGTAAGGGCCGAGCCGGTGGCCATCACCACCCGTTCGCCGACCCGGTCCAGCACGTACCCCCAGAGCACCAGCGTGACCACCATGCCCCAGCTGGGCATCGAGGCCAGCAGGCCCGCCTCGTCGAGCCGGATCCCGCGCGCGCCTTGCAGCGACGGGATGAGGAACGCGACGCCGTTGATGAAGAGGAACGAACTCGCCGTCGCCAGCAGCGAAACGATCATGATCGACCAGCGCGCGGCCGTGCCGATTTCGGGCGTCGCGGCGGGCTCGGTCTGCATTCCCCATGCTTGCATACCGGCGGGAATTTTAGGGGTAGGACTTGTGCCGTTGCTCGCCATTGGTGGCCAAGTTGCGGGCCCGATGGTGACGGCTCCTCCTCGGGCCGTCCCGGCCCGCATCGTCGCCAGATTGGGCTCGATCGTGACGGCCCGCCGCGCCCGGCTTCGCCGCGCTCGCGACCCTCACTGGGCCGGATTGTCTGGCTCCTCCTCGGGCCGTCCCGGCCCACATCGTCGCCAGACTAGGCTCAACCGAATGCGCCTTGGTCGAATCGCCAGCCCGGACGGTGTCGCCTTCGTCAGTATCGAAGGCGATCTCAACGACCCCGCCGAGATGATCGCGCGGGAGATCGCCGAACATCCATTCGGCACGCCCAACTTCACCGGCCGGTCATGGCCGCTGGCCGACGTGCGGCTGCTCGCCCCGATACTGGCCAGCAAGGTGGTGTGCATCGGAAAGAACTACACCGATCACATCGCCGAGATGAAGGAGATGACCGGCCCCGCCCCGGTGGACCCGGTGATCTTCCTCAAGCCCAACACCGCGATCATCGGGCCCAACGTGCCGATTCGGTTGCCCGCCAACGCTTCACCGGTGCACTTCGAGGGCGAGCTGGCGGTGGTGATCGGCCGGCCCTGCAAGGACGTCTCGGCCGCCCAGGCCGCGGAGAACATCCTCGGCTACACCATCGGCAACGACGTGTCGGCGCGCGATCAACAAAAATCCGACGGCCAGTGGACCCGGGCCAAGGGGCATGACACCTTCTGCCCGGTCGGCCCCTGGATCGTCACCGACCTCAAACCGCTCGACCCGGGCGATCTGGAATTGCGTACCGAGGTCAACGGCGAGGTCAAGCAGCACAGCCGCACCTCGCTGCTGATCCACGACATCGGCTCCATCGTCGAGTGGATCTCGGCCGTGATGACCCTGCTGCCCGGGGACATCATCCTCACCGGGACGCCGGCCGGTGTCGGCCCCATCGAGGACGGTGACACCGTCTCGATCACCATCGAGGGTATCGGCACCCTCACCAATCCCGTGGTCCGCAAAGGAAAATCGTGACTGCACCCGCACAAGCGCACCCGGTCCGGGTCCGATTCTGTCCCTCGCCCACCGGCACCCCGCACGTCGGCATGGTCCGCACGGCGCTGTTCAACTGGGCCTACGCCCGACACACCGGGGGCACCTTCGTCTTTCGCATCGAGGACACCGACGCGCAGCGCGACAGCGAGGAAAGCTATCTGGCGCTGCTCGACGCGCTGCGCTGGCTGGGCCTGGATTGGGACGAGGGGCCCGAGGTGGGCGGACCCTACGGCCCTTACCGACAATCGCTGCGCCGTGAGATCTATCACGATGTGGTGGCCAAGCTGCTCGAAACGGGCGAAGCCTACTACGCCTTTTCCACGCCGGAGGAGGTCGAGGCGCGCCATGTCGCCGCGGGCCGTAATCCCAAGCTGGGCTACGACAATTTCGACCGCCAGCTGACCGATTCCCAGCGCGCCGCGTTCCTGGCGGAGGGCCGCAAGCCGGTGGTCCGGTTGCGGATGCCCGATCAGGATTTCAGCTGGGACGACCTGGTGCGCGGGACCACCACCTTCGCGGCCGGCACCCTGCCCGACTTCGCGTTGACCCGCGCCAACGGAGAACCGTTGTACACCTTGGTGAACCCGGTCGACGACGCGCTGATGAAGATCACCCACGTGCTGCGCGGTGAGGATCTGCTGCCGTCGACCCCGCGGCAGCTGGCGCTGTATCAGGCGCTGATCCGGATCGGTGTGGCCGAGCGCACACCGCAGTTCGCCCACCTGCCAACGGTATTGGGGGAGGGAACGAAAAAACTCTCCAAGCGCGACCCGCAGTCCAACCTGTTCGCCCACCGCGACCGGGGCTTCATCCCCGAAGGCCTGCTCAACTATCTCGCCTTGCTCGGCTGGGCCATCGCCGACGACCACGACGTGTTCAGCCTCGAGGAGATGGTCGCCGCCTTCGATGTGGTCAACGTCAACTCCAATCCCGCCCGCTTCGACCAGAAGAAGGCCGACGCGCTCAACGCCGAGCACATTCGGCTGCTCACGGTCGACGACTTCACCGCCAGGCTGCGCGCCTATCTCGACACTCACGGTCATCGCCTCGGACTGGACGACGCCGCCTTCGCCACCGCCGCCGAGTTGGTGCAGACCCGGATCGTGGTGCTCGGCGACGCCTGGGACCTGCTGAGGTTCCTGAACGACGACGAGTACGCGATCGACCCCAAGGCGGCCGCCAAAGAACTCGGACCCGACGGCGCCGCGGTGCTGGACGCGGCGCTGGCCGCCCTGGACGGCGTGGCGGACTGGACGGCGCCGGAGCTCGAAGCCGCGCTCAAGGCAGCCCTCATCGACGGACTGGGGCTCAAACCGCGCAAGGCGTTTGGTCCGATCCGGGTGGGGGCCACCGGGACGACGATCAGCCCGCCGTTGTTCGAGTCACTGGAGCTGCTTGGCCGCGACCGCAGCCTGGCGCGGCTGCGGGCGGCGCGTGAGACGGCCGGGCGGGACCCCGGCTGAGCGAGGACGACCGCGCGTGCGCAGTGCCCGGCCAGACTTTGGTAGTCTGCACTGCGGTTTACGAAAGCCGACGACGGCTGGCGGCGGCGGACTACACAGAGCTCATGAACGTCCGCAATCGACGCTGACCAGCGGTTTTAGGCGGCCAATGGGGTATGGTGTAATTGGCAACACAGCTGATTCTGGTTCAGCCATTCTAGGTTCGAGTCCTGGTACCCCAGCAAAACTCACTCCGCCTCAAGCGATTAGGTGGGCTTAGCGGCGTGAGCTATGCTGACTGCTCGGATCGTTTCTGGCCCCGTCGTCTAGCGGCCTAGGACGCCGCCCTCTCACGGCGGTAGCGTGGGTTCGAATCCCATCGGGGCTACAAATATCGCAGCTACTGGTCGGTCCCCAAGACCGCCGGTGCTGTCGATCCACCCACCGGCATGGCCGGCAATCCGAGTTTGCGGTGATCCCACGAGCGTGCCCGCCGGGCCACGATGCGAACGCAGACCCGCTTGTTCATCATCTGCTCCACGAACGGCTTCATGTCGTCGGTGTAGGGACCGGTGTAGCGCTCCCAGACGCTGACGCCCACGCGGTGTGAGACGTCGGGATCGTCGACGATCTCGGCGACGCCCTCGAAGGACACCCCGCGCAGTGTGTCGTAGGTGTGGCCGTCCTCGATCAGAAAGCTCACCCGCGGGTCGCGCTTGAGGTTGACGGCCTTTTGCGACTTGACCTTGGTCTCCAGCCAGATCTCGCCGTCGACGACGGCGTACCACATGGCGGTCAGGTGGGGCTGGCCGTCGGCGCCGATGGTGGCCAGGGTGCCGGTGCGGCTGTTGACGACGAAATCGGCGATCTCGTCTTCGGACATGACGATGCTCGCGCGCTGATTGGTTCCCATGGCGGTCAGTCTGTCAGGCCGGGCGCCATCCACTGTGCGCTGGTGGCTCAGAGGCGACGGGTGAGCGCCTCGGCGGCGGACAGCAGATCGGCGGCCCAGCGGGCCCCCGGGCGCCGGCCGATCCGGTCGATGGGCCCCGACACCGAAATGGCCGCGACGACAGCACCGCGGCTGTCACGCACCGGCGCCGACACACTCGCCACCCCGGGCTCGCGCTCGGCCACGCTCTGGGCCCAGCCGCGCCGGCGCACTTCGGCCAGCGTGCGTTCGGTGAATTTCGCCGTCGCGAGCACCGCTTTCTGGGTGGCCGCGTCGCTATGGGCCAGTAGCACTTTCGCCCCCGACCCGGCCGTCATCGGCAGTCGCGCCCCGATCGGAACCGTATCGCGAAGGCCGGCAGCGGGTTCCAGCGCGGCCACGCACACCCGGTCGGTGCCCTCGCGGCGGTACAGCTGCACGCTTTCGCCCGTGGTCTCGCGCAACAGCGGCAGCACCGCGTTGCTGGCTGCCAGCAGCGGATCGTTGACATGGGCCGCGAGTTCGGTGACGGCCGGCCCGAGCAGCCAGCGTCCTTCGTCGTCGCGCGCCAGCAGGCGGTGGACTTCAAGGGCGGCCGCCAGCCGGTATGCCGTGGCGCGGGGCAACGAGGTGCGCTCACACAGTTCGGCCAACCCACAGGGTGATTGAGAGACCGTGTGCAGCAGACCCACGGCTTTGTCCAGGACGCCGATACCGCTATGCTGTCTCATAAGAAGATACTAGCGTCTCGCATTCTGAGATCCCAGCCCGGATGATCGGCGAGGCCGCTACTCGAGGCGAATTGAGGCGAGTCCGATATGGGAACCGATCAAGGGGCGGCGGCGGCCGCCACCAAACCGCGCACTCTGGCCGAAAAAGTCTGGGAAGACCACGTTGTGGTGTCCGGTGGTTCCAGCGAGCCCGACTTGATCTACATCGATCTGCACCTGGTGCACGAAGTCACCAGCCCGCAGGCCTTCGACGGCCTGCGCCTGGCCGGCCGGCCGGTCCGCCGTCCCGATTTGACGCTGGCGACCGAGGATCACAACGTCCCGACCATCGATATCGACAAGCCGATTGCCGACCCGGTGTCGCGCACCCAGGTCGAGACATTGCGGCGAAATTGTGCCGAATTCGGTGTGCGGCTATATCCCATGGGCAATGTCGAGCAGGGCATCGTGCATGTGGTCGGGCCGCAGCTGGGCCTCACCCAGCCGGGAATGACGATCGTCTGTGGGGACAGTCACACGTCGACCCACGGCGCATTCGGCGCACTGGCCATGGGAATTGGCACCTCGGAGGTCGAGCATGTGCTGGCCACCCAGACGTTGCCGCTGCGGCCGTTCAAGACGATGGCGGTCAATGTCGATGGGCAGCTGCCCGCCGGCGTAACGGCCAAGGACATCATTCTGGCCCTGATCGCCAAGATCGGTACCGGCGGTGGACAGGGGCACGTCATCGAATATCGCGGCAGCGCCATCGAATCGCTGTCGATGGAGGGCCGGATGACCGTCTGCAATATGAGCATCGAAGCCGGTGCCCGGGCGGGAATGGTGGCTCCGGACAACACCACATTCGATTTCCTGCGTGACCGTCCGCACGCGCCGCAAGGTGCGCAATGGGATGCGGCGATGCGCTATTGGGAGCAGCTGCACACCGACCCCGGCGCGGAATTCGACACCGAGGTCTACCTCGACGCCGCGTCGCTGAGCCCGTTCGTGACGTGGGGGACGAACCCCGGCCAGGGCGTGCCGCTGGCCGATGCGGTGCCGGATCCCGAGCTGATGACCGACGACGGGCAGCGCCAGGCGGCCGAGAAAGCGTTGGCATACATGGACCTTCGACCCGGCACGCCGATGCGTGACATCGCCGTCGACACGGTGTTCGTGGGCTCTTGTACCAACGGTCGTATCGAAGACTTGCGCGTCGTCGCCGACGTGTTGCGCGGTCGCAAGGTCGCGCCCGGGGTGCGGATGCTCGTCGTGCCGGGCTCGATGCGGGTGCGCGCTCAGGCCGAAGCCGAAGGGCTGGGCGAGGTTTTCACCGCCGCGGGCGCCGAATGGCGCCAAGCGGGCTGCTCGATGTGCCTGGGGATGAATCCCGACCAGCTTGCGCCGGGGGAGCGGTGCGCGGCGACGTCCAACCGCAACTTCGAAGGGCGCCAGGGTAAAGGCGGCCGCACGCATTTGGTGTCGCCGGCCGTTGCGGCCGCGACGGCGGTTCGCGGCACATTGTCCGCTCCAGCCGATTTGAGCTGACGTATCCGACTGCGAAGGGATTGAGCATGGAAGCTTTTCACACCCACACCGGTATCGGTGTGCCGCTGCGGCGCTCCAATGTCGACACGGATCAGATCATTCCGGCGGTGTATTTGAAGCGCGTCACCCGAACCGGTTTCGAGGACGGCTTGTTCGCCAGCTGGCGGTCGGATCCGTCATTCGTGCTAAACCTCAGCCCCTTTGACCGGGGGTCAGTGCTAGTGGCCGGACCCGATTTCGGGACGGGCTCCTCACGCGAGCATGCGGTGTGGGCGCTGATGGACTATGGGTTCCGGGTGGTCATCTCGTCTCGATTCGGTGACATTTTCCGGGGCAATGCCGGCAAGGCCGGGCTGCTGGCGGCCGAAGTTTCCCAGGACGGGGTGGAGCTGCTCTGGAAGCTCATCGAGGGAAGCCCGGGCTTGGAAATCACTGTCAATCTTCAAGATCGAAATATCACCGCGGGAACGACGGTGCTGCCGTTCAAGATTGACGACCACACCGCTTGGCGATTGCTCGAGGGGCTCGACGATATAGCCCTTACGCTGCGGAAACTCGACGATATCGAGTCATTCGAGAAGGCTTACCCGGAGTGGAAACCGCGCACTGTGCCCACCTCCTGAACGGTCGGCCGCGGCCGATTTTCTGCTTGATCGGCTAACTAAACCGAGCCGATTTTTACGGCCGCCACCGGTCAAGGGCGGCAACCGGATTGCGAAAACGGCGGACGCCTTGCCGTGAAATTGCGCGTGGCTCTTGGAAATTTGCTGGGTGAGGGTTTACCGTGTCCACTAGTCGGTTCAAATCGAGGACCACTAGTGTCGGAGGGATTGATGAACAAGGCAGAGCTCATTGATGTGCTCACAACTAAATTGAACACGGACCGTCGACAGGCGACCGCCGCGGTCGAGAACGTTGTCGACACCATTGTGCGTGCGGTACACAAGGGCGACAGCGTCACCATCACCGGGTTCGGCGTTTTCGAACAGCGGCGCCGCGCAGCGCGGGTTGCCCGCAACCCGCGGACCGGTGAGACGGTGAAGGTTAAGCCGACGTCCGTCCCGGCGTTCCGCCCCGGTGCCCAATTCAAAGCGGTTGTGTCTGGCGCACAGCGCCTCCCGTCGGACGGCCCGGCCGTCAAGCGCGGTGTGGTAGCCGGTGGTGGCGCGGCCAAGAAGACCGCCGCGAAGAAGGCTCCGGCCAAGAAGGCTGCGGCCAAGAAGGCTCCGGCCAAGAAGACCGCGGCCAAGAAGGCTCCGGCCCGCAAGGCCGCAACCAAGGCCCCGGCCAAGAAGGCCGCGACCAAGGCCCCGGCCAAGAAGGCCGCGACCAAGGCCCCGGCCAAGAAGGC
>NZ_LZLL01000276.1:0-4967 GCF_001669335.1 Mycobacterium sp. 1245852.3
GGTCGCGGGCCATGTTATCGAGTGCGGGGTCCAGGCCACCGGCGGTAACTACTCGTTCTTCACCGAGGTTCCCGAGTTGACCCACGCCGGCTTCCCGCTCGCCGAGGTCCACGCCGACGGATCCTCGGTGATCACCAAGCACCCGGGCACCGGCGGCCTGGTCAGCGTCGACACCGTCACCGCGCAGCTGCTCTACGAGATCACCGGGGCGCGCTACGCCAACCCCGACGTGACCGCCCGGATGGACAGCGTCGAGCTGTCGTCCGACGGGCCGGATCGGGTGCGCATCAGCGGTGCGCGTGGCGAGGCCCCGCCGCCCACCTACAAAGTGTCGATGAACAGCATCGGCGGGTTCCGCAACTCGATGACGTTCGTGCTGACCGGCCTGGATATCGAGGCGAAGGCCGACCTGGTGCGCCAACAACTCGACGCCGCGCTCACCGTCAAGCCCGCCGAACTGCAGTGGACTTTGGCACGCACCGACCACCCGGACGCCGACACCGAGGAAGCCGCCAGTGCGCTGCTGCACTGCGTCGTACGCGACCCCGACCCCGCCAACGTGGGACGCCAATTCTCCTCGGCTGCCGTCGAATTGGCGTTGGCCAGCTATCCGGGATTCCACGTCACCGCACCCCCGGCTGACGGCCAGGTCTACGGCGTGTTCACCCCGGGCTACGTCGCCGCCGATCAGGTACCGCACGTTGCGGTACACGCCGACGGCACCCGCGTCCACATCCCTTGCGCCACGGACACTTTGGAGCTCTCCCCCGCCGCTGAGCCACCGCTTCCCGAACCCCTACCGGACGGGCCGACCCGGCGCGTGCCGCTGGGCCGCATCGCCGGCGCGCGCAGCGGCGACAAGGGCGGCTCCGCCAACATCGGGGTGTGGGTACGCACCGACGAGCAATGGCGATGGCTGGCCAACACGTTGACCGTCGAGCTGCTCGGAGAACTGCTGCCCGAAGCGGCCGACTTCGGCGTGACGCGTCACCTGCTGCCGAATCTGCGAGCGGTCAACTTCGTCATCGACGGCATCCTCGGCCAGGGCGTCGCCTACCAGGCCCGATTCGACCCCCAGGCCAAGGGGCTGGGCGAATGGCTGCGCGGCCGCTACCTCGACATCCCGGAGAGTCTGCTGTGAACCTTTGGACCACACCCGAGCGCGAACAGCTGCGAAAGACGGTGCGCTCGTTCGCGGAACGCGAGATCCTGCCCCACGTCGACGAGTGGGAGCGCAGCGGCGAGCTGCCGCGCGAATTGCACCGCAGCGCCGGAGACGCCGGGCTGCTGGGTGCGGGCTTCCCCGAATCGGTTGGCGGCGGTGGCGGCGACGGCGCCGACGCGGTGATCATCTGCGAGGAGATGCATCAGGCCGGGGCCCCGGGCGGCGTGTTCGCGTCGTTGTTCACCTGCGGCATCGCGGTGCCGCACATGATCGCCTCGGGCGATCAGCGGCTCATCGAGGAGTTCGTCCGGCCGACACTGGCCGGTGAGAAGATCGGCTCGCTGGCCATCACCGAGCCGGGCGGCGGTTCCGACGTCGGGCACCTGCGCACCTCCGCGGTGCGCGATGGTGACCACTACATCGTCAACGGCGCCAAGACCTACATCACCTCCGGGGTCCGCGCCGACTACGTGGTGACCGCGGTACGCACCGGAGGCCCTGGCGCGGGCGGGGTTTCGCTGCTGGTGGTCGAGAAGGGGACGCCCGGCTTCGAGGTGAGCCGCAAGCTGGACAAGATGGGCTGGCGTTCCTCGGACACGGCCGAGCTGTCCTACACCGACGTCCGCGTCCCGGTCACCAACCTGGTCGGCGTGGAGAACAGCGGGTTCGCCCAAATCGCCCAGGCCTTCGTCGCCGAACGCATCGGTCTTGCCGCACAAGCCTATTCGAGCGCCCAGCGCTGCCTGGACCTGACGGTGCAATGGTGTCGCGACCGCGAAACATTCGGCCGCCCATTGATATCGCGGCAGTCGGTGCAAAACACGTTGGCCGAGATGGCGCGTCGCATCGACGTCGCCAGGGTTTACTCGCGCCACGTTGTGGAGCAGCAACTCGCCGGCGAGACCAACCTGATTCCGCAGGTGTGTTTCGCCAAGAACACCGCCGTCGAGGCCGGCGAATGGGTGGCCAACCAAGCCGTCCAGTTGTTCGGCGGCATGGGCTACATGGCCGAGTCCGAGGTCGAACGCCAATATCGGGACATGCGGATCCTGGGCATCGGCGGCGGAACCACCGAAATCCTGACCGCACTGTCCGCCAAACTGCTGGGATTCCAATCATGACCGTGCTGCAGTCCACCCTCGATTCAGAGGCCACCGCCTTCGCCGACGCGGCGTCGGCGGCTATCGCGAAACTCGAGGAGATCGACACCGAGCTGGCCAACGCGCTGGCCGGGGGCGGGGCCAAATACGTTGAGCGTCACCATGGCCGGGGCAAGCTGACGGCACGCGAACGCATCGAATCCCTGGTCGACCAGGATTCGCCGTTCCTGGAACTGAGCCCGCTGGCGGCCTGGGGCAGCGCCTTCAAGGTCGGCGCCAGCACGGTCACCGGCATCGGGGTGGTCGAAGGCGTCGAATGCATGATCGTCGCCAACGACCCGACGGTCAAAGGCGGCACCAGCAACCCGTGGACCCTGAAGAAGATCCTGCGAGCCAACCAGATCGCCTTCGAGAACCGGCTCCCGGTGATCTCGCTGGTGGAGTCCGGCGGCGCGGATCTGCCCACGCAGAAGGAGATCTTCATCCCCGGCGGGCGGATGTTCCGCGACCTCACCCGGCTCTCAGCGGCCGGAATCCCCACCATCGCACTGGTATTCGGCAACTCCACCGCGGGCGGTGCCTACGTCCCGGGCATGTCGGATCACGTGGTGATGATCAAGGAACGTTCCAAGGTCTTCCTGGCCGGTCCCCCGCTGGTGAAGATGGCCACCGGCGAGGAATCCGACGACGAGTCACTCGGCGGCGCCGAAATGCACGCCCGCGTCTCCGGTTTGGCCGACTACTTCGCCGTCGACGAACTCGACGCGATCCGCATCGGCCGCCGCATCGTGGCCCGGTTGAACTGGGCCAAGCACGGGCCGACACCCAAGCCGGTCACCGAGCCGCTGTTCGACACCGAGGAACTCATCGGCATCGTGCCCGCGGATCTGCGGATCCCGTTCGATCCCCGCGAAGTGATCGCCCGCATCGTCGACGGTTCCGAGTTCGACGAATTCAAGCCGCTGTACGGCTCGTCGCTGGTGACGGGCTGGGCCCGGCTGCACGGCTATCCGATCGGCATCCTGGCCAACGCGCGCGGCGTGTTGTTCAGCGAGGAGTCGCAGAAAGCCACCCAGTTCATCCAGCTGGCCAACCGGTCCGACACGCCGCTGCTGTTCCTGCACAACACCACCGGTTACATGGTGGGCAAGGACTATGAAGAGGGCGGGATGATCAAGCACGGCTCGATGATGATCAACGCCGTGTCCAACTCCACGGTCCCGCACATCTCGCTGCTGATCGGCGCCTCCTATGGCGCGGGCCACTACGGCATGTGCGGGCGCGCTTACGATCCGCGGTTCCTGTTCGCCTGGCCGACGTCGAAGTCCGCGGTGATGGGCGGCGCCCAGTTGTCGGGTGTGCTGTCGATCGTGGCCCGTGCGGCCGCCGAGGCGCGCGGCCAGCAGGTCGACGAGGAGGCCGACGCGGCGATGCGGGCCGCGGTCGAGGGCCAGATCGAAGCCGAGTCGCTGCCGCTGGTGTTGTCCGGGATGCTCTACGACGACGGGGTGATCGACCCGCGAGATACCCGCACCGTCTTGGGAATCTGTTTGTCGGCCATCGCCAATGGCCCGATCAAGGGGACGTCGAACTTCGGCGTCTTCCGGATGTGAGCCCCATGGTCACTCGAGTACTGGTCGCCAACCGCGGTGAGATCGCGCGGCGGGTGTTCGCCACCTGCCGCCGGCTCGGCTTAACCACCGTCGCCGTCTACACCGAACCCGACGCCGGCGCCCCGCACGTCGCCGAGGCCGACGCCCGGGTGCGGCTGGACAAGACCAACGACTACCTCAACGCGCAGGCCATCATCGCCGCCGCCCGCGCCGCGGGCGCCGACGCGATCCACCCCGGTTACGGATTCCTCTCGGAGAACGCCGACTTCGCGGCCGTCGTCGCCGACGCCGGCCTGACGTGGATCGGCCCGCCGGTGGATGCGGTGCGCGCGATGGGCTCCAAGATCGAGTCCAAGAAACTCATGGCCGCGGCCGGGGTGCCCGTGCTCGACGAGCTCGACCCCGACACCGTCACCGAGGCGCAGCTGCCGGTGCTGGTCAAGGCCTCCGCGGGCGGCGGCGGACGCGGCATGCGGGTGGTGCGCGAATTGTCCGCCTTGCCAGCCGAAGTGGAGGCGGCGCGCCGCGAAGCGCAGTCCGCCTTCGGGGACCCGACGGTGTTCTGCGAGCGCTACCTGCCCACCGGACACCACATCGAGGTCCAGATCATGGCCGACACCCATGGCACGGTGTGGGCGGTCGGCGAACGCGAATGCTCGATTCAGCGCCGCCACCAGAAGATCATCGAGGAGGCGCCCTCGCCGTTGGTGGAGCGCACACCGGGCATGCGCGCCAAGCTGTTCGACGCGGCCCGGTTGGCCGCCGAAGCCATCGGCTACACCGGCGCCGGGACGGTGGAGTTCCTCGCCGACGACGACGGCGAGTTCTACTTTCTCGAGATGAACACCCGGCTACAGGTCGAACACCCGGTGACCGAAGAGACCACCGGACTCGATCTGGTCGAGCTGCAGCTCGCCGTCGCCGACGGCGCCCGCCTGGACTCGGACCCTCCTGCCGCGCAAGGGCATTCGATCGAGGCCCGGCTCTACGCCGAGGACCCCGCCAAGAACTGGCAGCCGCAGGCCGGCCTGGTCCGCGGATTCGAGGTGCCCTCGGTTCGGGCGGAGTTCGGTTCCCTGGGGCACCGGA
>NZ_LZLL01000277.1:0-2720 GCF_001669335.1 Mycobacterium sp. 1245852.3
CCCGGACCGGGTCGGAGTAGCGACTGGCCGAGGCGACCAGCGCGCGGGCCACCGCGGCGGGCTCGGCGTCGAGCAGCCTGGGGCCCGACGGCCCGTCGCCGTAGTCCTGAATCACCCGCGGGGCGCGCATCAGCAGGTCCGGCACGTACGCGGAGGTGCCCAGCACGTGCATGAGCCGGCGGGCCACCGCGGGCTTGTCGCGCAGCGTGGCCAGGTACCAGCTCTCGCCGGACAGCGCCTCGGACAGCCGCCGGTAGGCCAACAGCCCGCCGTCGGGGTCGGGCGCGTACGACATCCAGTTCAGCAGCCGGGGCAGCAGCACCGACTGCACCCGCCCGCGCCGGCCGCTGAGGTTGACCAGGGCCGACATGTGCTTCAGCGCGGTCTGCGGTCCCTCGTAACCCAGCGCGGCCAGCTGGCGCTCGGCGGCTTCGGAGGTCATGCCGTGCGCGATCTCCAGCCCGGCCGGGCCGATGGATTCCAGCAGCGGCTGATAGAAGAGCTTGGCGTGCAGCTGGGAGACCCGCAGGTTCTGGTGTCGCAGCTCCTCGCGCAGCACCCCGGCGGCGTCGTGGCGTCCGTCCGGCCGGATGTGGGCGGCCCGCGCCAGCCAACGCACCGCTTCTTCGTCGTCGGCCTCGGGCAGCAGGTGGGTGCGCTTGAGCCGCTGCAGCTGCAACCGGTGCTCGAGCAGCCGGAGGAACTCGTAGGAGGCGGTCAGGTTGGCCGCGTCCTCGCGTCCGATGTAGCCGCCCTGACCCAGCGCGGCCAGCGCGTCCACCGTCGACGCCACGTGCAGCGAGTCGTCGCCGCGGCCGTGCACCAGCTGCAGCAGCTGCACGGCGAATTCCACATCGCGCAGCCCGCCGCTGCCCAGCTTGATCTCGCGGCCGCGGACCTCGGCGGGCACCAGCTGCTCGACCCGGCGCCGCATGGCCTGCACCTCGACCACGAAGTCCTCACGCTCGCAGGCGACCCACACCATCGGCATCAACGCGTCCAGGTAGCGCCGCCCCAGCTCCGCGTCGCCTACGGCCGCACGGGCTTTCAGCAGCGCCTGGAACTCCCAGGTCTTGGCCCAGCGCTGGTAGTAGGCGATGTGCGACTCGACGGTGCGGACCAGTTCCCCGCTGCGCCCCTCGGGCCGCAGACCGGCGTCGACCTGGAAAAACGCCTCGGAGGCCAGCCGCATCATCTCGCTGGCCACCCGGGTGGTGACGGTGTCGGCCTGCTCGCCGACGAAGATGACGTCGACGTCGCTGACGTAGTTCAGTTCGCGGGCACCGCATTTGCCCATCGCGATGACCGCCAGCCGCGGCGGCATCCGGTCGCCGCACACGCTGTTCTCGGCCACCCGCAGCGCGGCGGCCAGCGCGGCGTCGGCCAGGTCCGAGAGGTGGGCCGCCACCACGGTGAACGGGACCACCGGCTCGTCCTCGACGGTGGCGGCCAGGTCCAGCGCGGCCAGCACCAGCAGCTGGTCGCGGTAGCGGGTGCGCAGGCGCACCATCGCCGAACCCGGCGCGGCCAGCGCCTCATCCACGCAGCCGGTGAACACCGCGCGCAGCTCGTCGCGGGTGGGCAGTTTGACGTTGCCGCGCAACAATTTCCAGGATTGCGGCTGGGCGATCAGGTGATCGCCCAGGGCCAGCGACGCGCCGAGCACGCCGAACAGCCGGCCGCGCAGCGGGCGTTCGGCGAGCAGGGCGGCGTTGAGTTCGTCCCACCCGGCGTCGGGGTTCTCCGAGAGCCGGACCAGGGCCAGCAGCGCGGCGTCAGGGTCGGCCGCGCGCGACAGCGACCACAGCAGGTCGACGTGCGCCTGGTCGTCGTGCTCGTACCACCCCAGTTGCGCCATGCGTTCGGCCGCTTGCGGATCGACCAACCCGAGCCGGCCGACGCTGGGCAGCCTGGGGCGCTGCGTCGCGGGTTTGGTCACGACCACGACCGTAGCGCAAGCCGCCCGTCTTCAGGCACGAGCGGCGCTAGTGCACAACGGGATATGCCCGATCCGGACCTACAGGGACAGGTAGGTGCTCAGCTCGTATGGGGTGACGTGGCTGCGGTAGTTGGCCCACTCCGTGCGCTTATTGCGCAGGAAGAAGTCAAACACGTGCTCCCCCAAGGTTTCCGCGACCAGCTCGGAGGACTCCATGGCGCGCAGCGCGCTGTCCAGGCTCGTCGGCAGCTCGCGGTATCCCATCGCGATGCGTTCCTCGGCGGTCAGGTCCCACACGTTGTCCTCGGCCTGTGGCCCCAGCACGTAGCCCTTCTCCACCCCGCGCAGCCCGGCGGCCAGCAGCACGGCGAAGGCCAGGTACGGGTTGCAGGCCGAGTCGGGGCTGCGCACCTCGACGCGCCGCGACGACGTCTTGTGCGGCGTGTACATGGGCACCCGCACCAGCGCGGACCGGTTGGCCGCGCCCCAGGACGCGGCGGTGGGCGCCTCGCCGCCGCCGACCAGTCGCTTGTAGGAGTTGACCCATTGATTGGTGACGGCGCTGATCTCCGAGGCGTGCTCGAGAATTCCGGCGATGAACGACTTGCCCACGTCGGACAGCTGCAGCGGGTCGTCGGGGCTGTGGAACGCGTTGACGTCGCCCTCGAACAGGCTCATGTGGGTGTGCATCGCGGACCCGGGATGCTGCCCGAACGGCTTGGGCATGAAGGTCGCGCGGGCGCCGTTCTCGATCGCCACCTCCTTGATGACGTAACGGAAC
>NZ_LZLL01000278.1:0-559 GCF_001669335.1 Mycobacterium sp. 1245852.3
CAGCCGGTCAGGTACTTCATATACCGGTCGTAGACCTCCTGGGACTGGATGGCGATCGCCTGCTCGCGATTGGCCTCGAGTGCCTCGGCCCACAGGTCCAAGGTCCTGGCGTAGTGCTGCTGCAGCAGCTGCACCCGCTCGATCGTGAAGCCCGCCGCCTCGCCGAATTTGAAAATGTCTTCCTGCGCCGGGAGTTGTCCACCCGGGAAAATTTCCTGGCCGATGAATCGAGCGAATCGGATATCGCTCATCGTGATGGAAACACCGCGCTCGTGCTGCTGTTTTTGCGTGTAGGTCAAGATGGTGTGCAACAGCATTCGGCCGTCGTCGGGAAGGATCTCGTAGGCGCGCTCGAAAAATGCGGGATAGCGCTCCATCTTGAAAGCTTCGAAGGCGCCAATCGTGACGATCCGGTCGACCTTGTCCTCGAACTCTTCCCAGCCCTGCAACCGCACCTCGATGTTGCGGCTGGTCGGCAATCCGGCCAGCTTGTTCTTGCTGTACTCAAATTGATTGCGGCTCAGCGTGATCCCGATGACGTTGACGTCGTACTTCTCGA
>NZ_LZLL01000279.1:0-4873 GCF_001669335.1 Mycobacterium sp. 1245852.3
GACACCCAATGGAAACCACCCCCACACCTCGACACCGGCCAACCCCGCACCAACACCTTCCACCACCCCGAAAAACTGCTGCGAAACGAGGATGAGGACGACGGGTGGTAACCCGGCTGGGGTACCTGAACTCCAGTGATCAGCCTTCTGAGAAATCGGGCACTGTGATCGCGCCGTCTTCGGCTAGCGAGAAACCCGGGTTGTAGGCGACCTCCCACGCGTGACCATCGAGATCGCGGAATGCGCCCGCATACCCGCCATAGAAGGTGTCGCCAGCAGCACGCGTGATCGTCGCTCCGGCATCTTCTGCCGCGGCGAGGATCTCGTCCACTTCGGAACGCGAGCGCACGTTGTGTGCCAAAGCGACACCACCGAAGCCGTCATCGCCTTGGTCGGCGATGCCGAGATCGGCCGAAAGCTTGTCGCGCGCCCACAGGCTCACCGCGAGACCGCCGGCCTGAAAGAAGACCGTTTCCTGCACTTCTTGACCGCGCCAGCCGAGGCGTTCATAGAATCGGTAAGCGCGATCCAGATCGGCAACGCCGAGGGTGATCACACTCAGCCGTTGCTCCATGCTCACCCGGCCAGCGTCGCGCGGGTGCACACGGTGACGTAGGGCAGCGCCAAGCCCGTCGAATTCGCCAGCGCCGGATGGGTGGCCAGCAAATCGCGAACCTGATCGAGCGTCCTGGTGCGGACCTCGGTCGGCGAGGTGATGCAATAGCTGCGGGACGCGACGAGATCGATCAGCGCTTGCGGCGTAAGGTAACTCGTCCACTCCACCTGATGATGCGCCACATCGGTGAACGGCTCGGGCAGCGTCACTCGGGTGCGGCCGTCGCCGTCGCTGCCGATGATCTGGCCCAGTTCGCGCACCCAGCCGAGGCGTTCGTCGCGGGTGTTCCACACCAGACCCAGCCGCCCGCCGGGCCGCAACACGCGGGCCACCTCGGGCACCGCGCGCTCGGGATCCACCCAGTGCCAGGCCTGCGCCACCAGCACCACGTCAACGCTGTTGTCCTCCAACGGGATCTCTTCCGCGGTGCCCAGCAGCGCCCGCGTCTCCGGTAGCGAGGTGCGCAACACCTCGAGCATGTCCGGGATCGGGTCGACGGCCACCACGTCCAGGCCGCGCTCCACCAGTCGGGTGGTCAGCTTCCCCGTGCCGGCACCGAGGTCGAGCACTCGGCGCGCCCCGATCGGCAGCAGCCAGTCGATCGCTTCCGGGGGATAGGAGGGGCGCCCACGCTCGTAAGCCGCCGCCGCCGAGCCGAACGAGAGGGAGCGGTCTTGCCGCGAGCGCGTCACGATTGCGACGTGCCTTCCCCGTCGTCCGCCAATGCCAGTGTCTGACGGATCAATTCGCCGACGGCGTCGGTTTCCACCAGGAAGCCGTCGTGCCCTAACAGCGAGTCCACCACCCGCAGGCCGGCGCAGCCGGGCAGCTGCTCGGCCAGCTCCTGCTGCAAGCGCAGCGGGTACAGCCGGTCGGAGGTGATGCCGCCGACCACCACCGGAACCGGGCAGCTAGACAACGCGTTACGAACCCCGCCACGGTTTCGGCCGACGTCGTGACTGTTCAGCACCTCGGTCAGCACCACGTAGCTGCCCGCGTCGAAGCGCTCCACCAGCTTGTCGCCCTGATACTCCAGGTAGCTCTGCATGGCGTAGCGGCCGCCGTTGTTCGGATCCTCGCCGTCCTGCCCGTGGTTGCCGAACCGGGCGTCCAGCTCGGCCTCACCGCGATAGGTCAGGTGCGCGAAGCGACGGGCGATCGCCAGCCCGGCGTCGGGCGCGAAGCCGGTGTCGTGGTAGTCACCGCCCTGCCAGTTCGGGTCGGCCTTGATCGCCGCGATCTGGGTGGTCTGGGTGCCGATCTGATCGGCGGTGGCCCGCGCCCCCACCGCCAAAAGCAGACCGGCCCGTACCCGGTCCGGATAACCGACGATCCACTCCAAAGCCCTTGCACCACCCAAAGATCCGCCGACCACCGCGGCGACCCGTTCGATCCCCAACGCGGCCAGCGCTGTGATATCGGCGTCGACCTGGTCGCGGACCGTGATGCGGGGAAACCGTGAGCCCCAAGGCTTTCCGTCCCGGGCCCGGGAGCTGGGTCCGGTGGAGCCGCGGCAACCACCCAGCACGTTGGTGGCTAGCGCGCACCAGCGGTTGGTGTCGATGGGCGCGCCCGGCCCGACCATCCCGTCCCACCAGCCGCCGGTGGGATGCCCGGGTCCGGCCGGCCCGGTGATGTGCGAGTCGCCGGTCAGCGCGTGCAGCACCACCACCACGTTGTCCCGTGTCGGCGACAACTCGCCCCAGCGCTGGACGGCGATGTGCACGTCGTCGATGACGGCGCCGCCCTCGGTGGTCAGCGAGCCGATGTCGACGAAGCCGATTTCGCCTTCTTCGGGCAGCGTCTGGGTCGGGACGCCGGAGATCGCCATCGCCGGGCTCCTTAGAACGCCGCCACGGCTTGCGGGTCGGTGCCCGACGCCCCCGCGCTCACACCGAATTTGGCTGCCGCGGCGAAGCCGAGCTCGAGGTCGGCCAGGATGTCGTCGATGCCCTCGATGCCGACGGCCAGCCGCACCAGGCCGGGGCTGACCCCGGTGCTCAGCTGTTCCTGCGGGCTCAGCTGGGCATGCGTGGTGGACGCCGGGTGGATCACCAGCGAGCGCACGTCGCCGATGTTGGCGACGTGGCTGTGCAGCTTCAGCGCGTTCACGAATGCCTTGCCGGCCTCGACGCCGCCGGCCAGCTCGAACGCCAGCACCGCGCCGGTTCCCTTGGGCGCCAACTTCTTTGCCCGCTCGTGCCACGGCGAGCTGGGCAGGCCCGCGTAGTTCACCGACAGCACGCCGTCGTGGCCGGCCAGGTACTCGGCCACCCGCTGCGCGTTGGCGACGTGGCGCTCCATGCGCAGGCTCAGCGTCTCGATGCCCTGGGCGACCAGGAACGCGTTGAACGGCGACGCGGCCGACCCCAGGTCGCGCAGCAGCTGCACGCGCGCCTTGAGCGCGTAGGCCGGCGGACCGAGCTCGGCGAACACCACACCGTGGTAGCTCGGGTCGGGGGTGGTGAATCCCGGGAAGCGGCCCTGCGTCCAGTCGAAGGTGCCGCCGTCGACGATGACCCCGGCGATCGCCGAGCCGTGGCCGCCGAGGTACTTGGTGGCCGAGTGCACGACGATGTCGGCGCCGTGGGAGAACGGCTGAATCAGGTACGGCGTGGCGATGGTGTTGTCGACGATCAGCGGGACGCCGTTGCCGTGCGCGACCCCGGCGACACCGGGGATGTCGAGGATGTCGATCTGCGGGTTGGAGATCGTCTCGGCGAAGAACGCCTTGGTGTTCGGCCGGACCGCGGCCTGCCACGAATCCAGGTCGTCGGGATCCTCGACGAAGGTTACCTCGATGCCGAGCTTGGCCAGCGAGTAGTGCAGCAGGTTGTACGTCCCGCCGTAGAGGCGCGGGCTCGACACGATGTGATCTCCGGCACTCGCCAGGTTCAATATGGCGAAAGTCTCAGCGGCCTGCCCGGAGCTCAGGAACAGCGCCGCAACCCCGCCCTCGAGCGCGGCGATGCGCTGCTCGACGACGTCGGTGGTCGGGTTGCCGATCCGGGTGTAGATGTTGCCCGGCACTTCCAGCCCGAACAGGGCGGCGGCGTGCGTGGTGTCGTCGAAGGTGTACGACGTGGTCTGGTAGATCGGCAGGGCTCGGGCGTTGGTGGCCGGGTCCGGCTGCTGGCCGGCGTGCACCTGCTTGGTCTCGAACGACCAGTGCGCGGTCGGATCGGTGTCGTGATCGGCGTTGTCGGAGGTCACGGGATCGCTTTCTGCTGGTAGGGGAATGTGCATCGGGCGGCCGGGACGCGAGGATGAGGCGTCCACCGGCGGCGCGGATTAGCAGCGACGCACGAGCGGGCGTGATTGGGTCGGGAGAATGCACATCACGTTTCCCTGTCTACTCAGGGGCCCGTCATGGCGGACCCGCGCTTGCCGGATAGCCGGTGTGTGTGGCTACTCAACCTGGTCATCACCCGGGGCACCCCACCGCGGTTGGAGGGTTGCCGGCCAGCAAGCCGGGGCTTGATGCTGGCGCTCATGACCAATACGAAGATTATCTTACTGTGCCGACTCAGTGCTAACCCCGGCGGTGCGCGTGCAGGTCGACACCTGTCCAAACACCCTTGATAACGTGGCAGTCAGAACGCTGAGCCCCCAAAATTTCCAACCCATCATTGACGCCGGGAGAGGGATCGTGAGCGCCGAACAGCCGACCGTCATCTACACACTGACCGACGAAGCGCCGCTGCTGGCGACTTATGCGTTCCTGCCTATCGTGCGTGCCTTCGCCGAGCCGGCGGGCATCCAGATCAAGACCAGCGACATCTCGGTGGCCGCCCGCATTCTGGCCGAGTTCCCCGAGCACCTGACCGAAGAACAGCGGGTGCCGGACAACCTGGGCGAACTGGGCCGGCTGACCGAGCTGCCCGACACCAACATCATCAAGCTGCCGAACATCAGCGCCTCGGTTCCGCAGCTGATCGCCGCGGTCAAGGAGCTGCAGGGCAAGGGATACAAGATTCCGGACTTTCCGCAGAGCCCAAAGACGGACGAGGACAAGCAGATTCGCGCCCGCTACGCCAAATGCCTTGGCAGCGCGGTAAACCCGGTACTGCGGCAGGGCAACTCGGACCGGCGTGCGCCCAAGGCGGTCAAGGAGTACGCCCGCAAGCACCCGCACAGCATGGGGGACTGGTCACCGGCCTCGCGCACGCACGTCGCGACAATGCGGCACGGCGACTTCTACCACGGTGAGAAGTCGATGACGCTGGACCGCGCGCGCAACGTGAAGATGGTGCTGGA
>NZ_LZLL01000280.1:0-1623 GCF_001669335.1 Mycobacterium sp. 1245852.3
ATCGTGATGGTCCGCATGCCTGCCTTCGGGCTCGACGGACCGTGGCGCAACAACGTGGGTTTCGCGCAAACCATGGAGCAGATGACCGGAATGGCGTGGGTGACCGGTCACGAGTACGACCAGCCGCGAATCCCCCGAGGCCCGTGTGACCCACTGGCGGGAATGCACTCCGCATTCGCCATGCTGGCAGGACTCCGGCGACGCGACGAAACCGGCCAAGGGTCGCTAATCGAAGTATCGATGGTTGAATCCGCGCTCAACGCCGCCGCCGAGCAGGTTGTCGAATTCACCGCCTACGGGAACCTGATATCGCGATTGGGAAACCGCAGCCGTGACGCCGCCCCACAAGGGCTCTATCCATGCGCGGGAACCGAACGATGGCTGGCGATCTCGGTCGCCACGGACGAGCAGTGGCGCCTACTCAAGTCGGCTCTGCGCGAACCGGACTGGGCAAACGACCCCGCGTTGGACACTCATGACGGGCGCGTGCGGGCACATGATCTGATCGATAAGCACCTCGAGCAATGGGCTGCCCAATACGATTCCACGGCCGCCGCACAGTTACTCGTTGAATGTGGTGTTCCGGCTGCGGATTTGGCAGACGCCAGGGTCGGTTCGATGCACCCTCAGCTGGCGGCACGGGGCTTCTTCGAAAGCCTCGACCATCCCGTCGTGGGACGGCATCACGTGCCGGCGATTCCCTTCAGGTACCGCAGCGTTGAGACGTGGTATCGGTCGGCAGCGCCGACCTTAGGGCAGCACAACGCGAGCATCCTCGGCGACCTACTGGGCCTCGACGCCGCATCGATTGCAGCGCTCACAGAAAAAGGAGTCATCGGGACCAGGCCAGGCGGATTGGATTAGACAACGTGAAACTTCATGTCGACAGGGAAACGTGCCAAGGCCACAGCCGTTGTTATGCGGCGTATCCCGAATTGTTCGACATCGACGACGAAGGGACCGCCTTCGTGATTGTGGAAGATATCCCGTCCGGGTGGGAAGACCGGGCGCACAACGCAATCGCGAACTGCCCGGAGCGTGCCATACATATCCTCGAGGAGTCGCCATGAAGACCAAGGGAGCAGTTCTGTGGGGGCTGAACGAGAGGTGGTCGGTGGAAGAGATCGAACTCGATCCGCCACAGGAAGGCGAGCTACTCGTCGAGTTCGAAGCCACCGGTCTATGCCACTCCGACCACCACATCCGCACCGGCGACATGTTCGGGGTGAGTTTCCCCTTGATAGGTGGGCACGAAGGGGCGGGCGTCGTTCACGAGGTTGGTCCGGGAGTCCGCGATCTGGCGGTGGGAGACCACGTGGTCACGTCGTTCCTGCCGGCGTGCGGCCGCTGCCGCTGGTGCGCCACGGGCCGTCAGAACCTCTGTGATTACGGGGCGATCATCCTGGCGGGGGTCCAGGCCGACGGCACCTTCCGGCGCCGAGCCAGAGGACGGGGCATCGGAGCGCTCTCGGGCGTCGGCAGTTTCGCGCAGTGGGGTGTGTTGTCGGAGGCTTCCGTCGTCAAGATCGACGACGATGTGCCGCTGTCGCGCGCATGTCTTCTCGGTTGCGGCATCACCACCGGCTGGGGTTCGGCCGTGAATACCGCCAACGTCAGTCCCGG
>NZ_LZLL01000281.1:0-12210 GCF_001669335.1 Mycobacterium sp. 1245852.3
CGGGAGGTGGGCGCAATTACCACCGAGACGTCCGACCCGCGCCCGGCACGGTCGCGGGCCAGGCTGCTGGAAGCCGCCGTCACGCTGCTGCGCGCGGGGGGTCCCAGTGCGGTGACGGTCGACGCGGTCACCCGCACCGCCAACGTCGCCCGGGCAACCCTGTATCGCCACTTCCCGAGCGGAAACGACTTACTGGCAGCGGCTTTCAACAGCCTGATACCGGCGTCGCCCACCCCGCCGGCCGAGGGCTCGCTGCGCGACCGGCTGGTCGCGGTGGTGCTGGCCCAGGCCGAGGCCGTGGCCCTGGCCCCGACCGTGATGACCGCCATGTCCTGGCTGGCGCTGGGCCGCGACCTGGAAGGCATGCCCGAGCCGCGGCGCAGCCACAACGCCGACAGCGCGGCCATCACCACCCTGCGCGAGCGCATCGCCCAGCAGTACGCGGAGCCCTTCGACGCCATCTTCGACAGCCCGGAGGCCGCCGAGCTGGGGGAGGTGGACCGGTCGCGGGCGATCGCCCTGCTCATCGGGCCCCTTGTGCTGGGCAGGCTGTCCACCCTGCCCGATTTCGACTACCGGCAATGCGCGCTGGAGGCCGTCGACGGCTTCCTGCACGTCCAGTGCGCCAGGTCCGGCGCGGCGACTGTCGAATCGGCGGGTGCCTGAGGGCCGGCGCCCCGCCAGCTAGGCGCTTCTGACCAGCGCGGTTATCCTCCGGTGCTACCGTCCGCGAGGCGGGTGCGGCGGATTCGGACGCAGATCCGGGCCGAATTTTGATCGGCCACGATCTTCAGGCATACTGTTCAGGTTGCCTTGAGCCGGGTTTGCGCCTGGTCGGGCATACGACCAGCGTCCAAACGGACGCGTCCGGTCCCATCCTTTGAGAGCGACGAATTTCGATCCTGAAATTGTCGTGCTGAGGCTGCGTGAGGGTGACACGCCCGACCGCGGGGGCCGGTGGACCACGACAGGTAAACAGCGGCGCAATATCCGGCGCAACGCTCGATCGGCCCAAGATTGGGCCGTCGACTGGCGCGCTGGGAGGCACTGAGGACTATGTGAGCCCGGATAGCGGGCCCCAACAGGAGTGAGGGTAGGAGAAGCGTGGCGGGACAGAAGATCCGCATCAGGCTTAAGGCCTACGACCATGAGGCTATTGACGCGTCGGCGCGCAAGATCGTCGAGACCGTCGTCCGCACGGGTGCCAGCGTTGTAGGTCCGGTGCCGCTGCCGACTGAGAAGAACGTGTATTGCGTCATCCGCTCACCGCACAAGTACAAGGACTCGCGGGAGCACTTCGAGATGCGCACGCACAAGCGGCTCATCGACATCCTCGACCCGACGCCGAAGACCGTCGACGCGCTGATGCGCATCGACCTTCCGGCCAGTGTCGACGTCAACATCCAGTAGGAGATCGGCGACTCATGGCAAGAAAAGGCATCCTGGGTACCAAGCTGGGCATGACGCAGGTGTTCGACGAGAACAACCGGGTCGTGCCGGTGACGGTCGTCAAGGCCGGCCCGAACGTGGTGACCCGGATCCGTACCCCCGAGCGCGACGGCTACAGCGCCGTGCAGCTGGCCTACGGCGAGATCAGTCCCCGCAAGGTCAACAAGCCGGTGACCGGTCAGTACGCCGCCGCGGGCGTCAACCCGCGCCGGTTTCTGGCCGAGTTGCGGCTGGAGAACCCCGAGGCGGCCGCCGAATACGAGGTCGGCCAGGAGCTGACGGCGGAGATCTTCGCCGACGGCGCCTACGTCGATGTCACGGGCACCTCCAAGGGCAAGGGCTTCGCCGGCACCATGAAGCGCCACGGCTTCCGTGGCCAGGGCGCCAGCCACGGTGCCCAGGCGGTGCACCGGCGGCCCGGTTCCATCGGCGGCTGCGCCACCCCCGCCCGGGTCTTCAAGGGCACCCGGATGGCGGGCCGGATGGGTAGCGACCGGGTGACCGTCCAGAACCTGTTGGTGCACAAGGTCGATACCGAGAACGGCGTGCTGCTGATCAAGGGCGCGGTCCCCGGCCGCACCGGTGGACTCGTCGTGGTCCGCAGCGCGGTCAAGCGAGGTGAGAAGTAATGGCAGCGGTGAAGATTGACGTCAAGACGCCGGGCGGCAAGGTCGAGGGCTCGATCGAGTTGCCGGCCGAGTTGTTCGATGCGCCGGCCAATATCGCGCTGATGCACCAGGTCGTCACCGCGCAGCGGGCGGCGGCGCGTCAGGGCACGCACTCGACCAAGACGCGCGGCGATGTCAGCGGCGGTGGCCGTAAGCCGTACCGGCAGAAGGGAACCGGCCGGGCCCGTCAGGGTTCGACCCGCGCCCCGCAGTTCACCGGTGGTGGCGTCGTGCACGGGCCCAAGCCCCGCGACTACAGCCAGCGCACGCCCAAGAAGATGATCGCCGCGGCGTTGCGCGGTGCCCTGTCCGACCGGGCTCGCAACGGCCGCATCCACGCGATCACCGAGCTGGTGTCGGGGCAGACGCCGTCGACCAAGAACGCCCGGGCGTTCCTGGGCACGCTGACCGACCGCAAGCAGGTGCTGGTCGTGATCGGCCGCAGCGACGAGACCGGCGCCAAGAGCGTGCGCAACCTGCCCGGTGTGCACCTGCTGACTCCCGACCAGCTCAACACCTACGACGTGCTGCGCTCCGACGACGTGGTGTTCAGCGTTGAGGCGCTGGGCGCCTACATCGCTGGGGCCACCGGCGGCGCCGCCGATAAAGATGTGGAGGTAACGGCGTAGATGGCGACCATCACTGACCCCCGCGACATCATTCTGGGCCCCGTCATCTCGGAGAAGTCCTACTCGTTGCTCGACGACAACGTGTACACGTTTGTGGTGCACCCCGATTCGAACAAGACGCAGATCAAGATCGCTATCGAGAAGATCTTCTCCGTCAAGGTCGCATCGGTGAACACCGCGAACCGGCAAGGTAAGCGCAAGCGCACCAGGACCGGATTCGGCAAGCGCAAGAGCACCAAGCGGGCCATCGTCACGCTGGCGCCGGGTAGCAAGCCGATCGATCTGTTCGGGGCACCGGCGTAGCCGCCGCGAGAGGAAGACCTGATTAGACATGGCAATTCGTAAGTACAAGCCGACGAGCCCGGGCCGCCGCGGCTCGAGCGTGTCCGATTTCTCCGAGGTCACCCGTTCCACCCCGGAGAAGTCGCTGGTGCGCCCGCTGCACGGCCACGGTGGCCGGAACGCGCACGGCCGCATCACCACCCGCCACAAGGGTGGCGGCCACAAGCGCGCCTACCGGGTGATCGACTTCCGCCGCAACGACAAGGACGGCGTGAACGCCAAGGTCGCGCACATCGAGTACGACCCCAACCGCACGGCCAACATCGCGCTGCTGCACTTCCTGGACGGCGAGAAGCGCTACATCATTGCGCCGCAGGGACTTTCGCAGGGCGATGTGGTGGAGTGCGGCCCGAACGCCGACATCAAGCCGGGCAACAACCTGCCGCTGCGCAACATCCCGGCCGGTACCGTCATCCACGCCGTGGAGCTGCGGCCGGGCGGCGGCGCCAAGCTGGCGCGCTCGGCCGGGTCGAGCATCCAGTTGCTCGGTAAAGAGGGCACCTACGCGTCGCTGCGGATGCCCAGCGGTGAGATCCGCCGCGTCGACGTGCGCTGCCGCGCCACCGTCGGCGAGGTCGGCAACGCCGAACAGGCGAACATCAACTGGGGCAAGGCCGGCCGGATGCGGTGGAAGGGCAAGCGCCCCTCCGTCCGTGGTGTGGTGATGAACCCGGTGGACCACCCGCACGGTGGTGGTGAGGGCAAGACCTCCGGTGGTCGTCACCCGGTGAGCCCGTGGGGCAAGCCCGAGGGCCGCACCCGGCACCCGAACAAGGCCAGCAACAAGCTCATTGTCCGACGCCGGCGCACCGGCAAGAAGCACGGGCGCTGAGGAAGTCCCAGGACTAGGAGTATCAGCACATGCCACGCAGCCTGAAGAAGGGCCCGTTCGTCGACGGCCACCTGCTCAAGAAGGTGGACACGCAGAACGAGAAGAACACCAAACAGGTGATCAAGACATGGTCGCGACGTTCGACGATCATTCCTGACTTCATCGGCCACACCTTCGCCGTCCACGACGGACGCAAGCACGTCCCGGTGTTCGTCACCGAGGCGATGGTCGGCCACAAGCTCGGTGAATTCGCGCCCACCCGCACCTTCAAGGGACACATCAAGGACGACCGGAAGGCCAAACGGCGATGACCACAACGGAATTCCCATCGGCGGTGGCCAAAGCACGGTTCGTGCGGGTGTCGCCGAGAAAGGCGCGCCGGGTGATCGACCTGGTGCGCGGCCGCTCGGTGGCCGACGCGCTGGACATCCTGCGCTGGGCGCCGCAGGCCGCCAGCGAGCCGGTGGCCAAGGTGATCGCCAGTGCCGCGGCCAACGCGCAGAACAACAACGGGCTGGACCCGGCGACCCTGGTGGTCGCCACCGTCTACGCCGACGAGGGCCCCACCGCCAAGCGCATCCGTCCGCGCGCCCAGGGCCGCGCGTTCCGGATCCGCAAGCGCACCAGCCACATCACCGTCGTGGTGGAAAGCCGGCCGGGCAAGGACCAGGGATCGGCGAAGTCGTCCCGGGCCCGTCGCGCCGAGGCCAGCAAGGCCGCCGCGAAGGCCCCGGCCAAGAAAGCGCCGGCCAACAAGGCGCCCGCCAAGAAGGCCGCCACCAAAGCGCCCGCGAAGAAGGCGGCGAAGGCCGAAGCCAAGACGTCTGAGACCTCTGACGCGAAGGGAGGCTCAGACTAGTGGGCCAGAAGATCAATCCGCACGGTTTCCGGCTGGGCATCACCACCGACTGGAAGTCACGCTGGTACGCCGACAAGCAGTACGCGGACTACGTCAAGGAAGACGTCGCCATCCGGCGGCTGCTCTCGACCGGCCTGGAGCGGGCCGGGATCGCCGACGTGGAGATCGAGCGCACCCGTGACCGAGTCCGGGTGGACATCCACACCGCACGTCCCGGCATCGTCATCGGCCGCCGCGGCACCGAGGCCGACCGGATCCGTGCCGACCTGGAGAAGCTGACCGGCAAGCAGGTTCAGCTCAACATCCTCGAGGTCCGCAACCCGGAGTCGCAGGCGCAACTGGTGGCCCAGGGCGTCGCCGAGCAGCTGAGCAACCGCGTGGCGTTCCGCCGGGCGATGCGTAAGGCCATCCAGTCGGCGATGCGTCAGCCCAACGTCAAGGGCATTCGGGTGCAGTGCTCCGGCCGCCTCGGCGGCGCCGAGATGAGCCGCTCGGAGTTCTACCGCGAGGGCCGGGTGCCGCTGCACACGCTGCGCGCCGACATCGACTACGGCCTGTACGAAGCCAAGACCACCTTCGGCCGGATCGGCGTCAAGGTGTGGATCTACAAGGGCGACATCGTCGGCGGGAAGCGCGAATTGGCCGCCGCCGCTCCGGCCGGTGCCGAGCGTTCGCGCCGTGAGCGTCCGTCGGGCACCCGTCCGCGTCGCAGTGGCGCGTCGGGCACCACGGCCACCAGCACCGAGGCCGGCCGCGCGGCCGCAAGCGCCGAAGAGGGCGCTGGCGCCGCGCCGGCCCAGTCCGCACCCGCTGCAGAACCACAGAGCACGGAGAGCTGAATCATGTTGATTCCCCGCAGGGTTAAACACCGCAAGCAGCACCACCCCCGCCAGCGCGGCATCGCCAGTGGCGGCACGGCGGTGAACTTCGGTGACTACGGCATCCAGGCCTTGGAGCACGCCTACGTCACCAACCGCCAGATCGAGTCCGCTCGTATCGCCATCAACCGGCACATCAAGCGTGGCGGCAAGGTGTGGATCAACGTGTTCCCCGACCGGCCGCTGACCAAGAAGCCCGCCGAGACCCGCATGGGTTCGGGTAAGGGTTCGCCGGAGTGGTGGGTCGTCAACGTCAAGCCGGGCCGGGTGCTGTTCGAACTCAGCTACCCCAACGAGCAGACCGCCCGGGCGGCGCTGACCCGCGCGATCCACAAGTTGCCGATCAAGGCCCGCATCGTGACTCGAGAGGATCAGTTCTGATGGCAGTGGGAATTTCGCCTGGCGAACTGCGTGAGCTCACCGAAGAGGAGCTCACCGAGCGGTTGCGCGAATCCAAGGAAGAGCTGTTCAATCTGCGTTTCCAGATGGCGACCGGACAGCTCACCAACAACCGCCGGCTCCGCACGGTGCGTCAGGAGATCGCGCGCGTCTACACGGTGCTGCGCGAACGAGAACTGGGCCTGGCTTCCGGGCCGGATGGTAAGGAATCGTGATGGCAGAAGCCAAGAAGGCCGCGCCCAAGAAGGCCGCCGCAACCGAGGCCGCGTCGAAGGACGGTAATCCCAAAGGCCCCAAGCACACTCCGGCCAACCCGAAGGTGCGGGGACGGCGCAAGGTGCGCATCGGCTACGTGGTGAGTGACAAGATGCAGAAGACCATCGTGGTCGAGCTCGAGGACCGCGTGCGTCACCCGCTGTACGGCAAGATCATCCGGACCACCACGAAGGTCAAGGCGCACGACGAGAACAGCACGGCGGGAATCGGCGACCGCGTATCGCTGATGGAGACCCGCCCGACCTCGGCGACCAAGCGCTGGCGCCTCGTCGAAATTCTGGAAAAGGCTAAGTAAGCCCTTTTAGCTAGCGGCAGCGAACGCCCCGTCGCGGGTGTAGTCTGCGGCGATGGCGACTGGGTCGGGGCAGTTCAACGGGAAGATCGAGCTCGACATCCGGGACTCAGAACCGGACTGGGGACCCTACGCCGCGCCGACCGCGCCCCCCGACGCACCCAACGTCCTGTACCTGGTGTGGGACGACACGGGCATCGCCACCTGGGACTGCTTCGGCGGTCTGGTGGAGATGCCGGCCATGTCGCGCATCGCCGAGCGTGGCGTCCGGCTCTCGCAATTCCATACCACCGCGCTGTGCTCGCCGACCCGGGCGTCGCTGCTCACCGGACGCAACGCCACGACGGTCGGCATGGCCACCATCGAGGAGTTCACCGAGGGCTTCCCCAATGCCAACGGCCGCATACCGTTTGACACCGGCCTGCTCTCCGAGGCGCTCGCCGAGCACGGCTACAACACCTACGCCGTGGGCAAGTGGCACCTGACCCCGCTCGAGGAATCGAATCTCGCGTCGACCAAGCGGCACTGGCCGACCTCGCGTGGCTTCGAACGGTTCTACGGATTCCTGGGCGGTGAAACCGACCAGTGGTATCCCGACCTGGTGTACGACAACCACCCGGTGAGCCCGCCGGGCACCCCGGAGGACGGCTACCACCTCTCCAAGGACCTGGCCGACAAGACCATCGAGTTCATCCGCGACGCCAAAGTTATTGCGCCCGATAAGCCTTGGTTCTCCTACGTGTGCCCCGGCGCCGGGCACGCGCCGCATCACGTATTCAAAGAATGGGCCGACCGCTACGCCGGTCGCTTCGACATGGGCTACGAGCGCTACCGCGAGATCGTGCTGGAGCGGCAGAAGGCGCTCGGAATCGTGCCGCCCGACACCGAGCTGTCACCGGTCAACCCGTACCTGGACGTGAAGGGACCGAGCGGTGAGCCGTGGCCGCTGCAGGACACCGTGCGACCCTGGGATTCACTCAACGACGAAGAGAAAAGGTTGTTCGCGCGGATGGCCGAGGTGTTCGCCGGGTTCTTGAGCTACACCGACGCCCAGATCGGCCGCATCCTGGACTATCTCGAGGAATCGGGCCAGCTGGACAACACCATCATCGTGGTCATCTCCGACAACGGCGCCAGCGGCGAGGGTGGCCCGAACGGCTCGGTCAACGAGGGCAAGTTCTTCAACGGCTACATCGACACCGTCGAAGAGAGCATGAAGTTATTCGACCACCTCGGCGGCCCCGAAACCTACAACCATTACCCGATCGGCTGGGCGATGGCCTTCAACACGCCCTACAAGCTCTACAAGCGGTACGCCTCCCATGAGGGTGGCATCGCGGATACGGCAATCATCTCGTGGCCCAACGGAATTGCCGCACACGGGCAGGTTCGCGACACCTACGTCAACGTCTGCGACATCACCCCGACCGTCTACGACCTGCTGGGCATGGCGCCACCGCAGACCCTCAAGGGCATCCCCCAGAAGCCCCTGGACGGCGTGAGTTTCAAGGCGGCCCTTGCCGATCCGGGCGCCGACACCGGCAAGAGCACCCAGTTCTACACCATGCTGGGCACCCGCGGGATCTGGCACCAGGGCTGGTTCGCCAACACCGTCCATGCGGCGACACCGGCCGGCTGGTCGCATTTCGACGCCGACCGCTGGGAACTGTTCCACATCGAGGCCGACCGCAGCCAGTGCCACGACCTGGCCGCCGAAAACCCGGACAAACTCGAAGAACTCAAGGCGCTGTGGTTCTCGGAGGCGGCCAAATACAACGGACTGCCGCTGTCGGACCTGAACATCCTCGAGACGCTGGGCCGGTCGCGGCCATATCTGGTCAGCGACCGGAACACCTACATCTACTATCCGGACTGCGCCGACGTCAGCATCGGTGCCGCCGCCGAAATCCGCGGCCGGTCCTTCTCGGTGCTCGCCGAGGTGACCGTCGACACCACTGGCGCCGAGGGTGTGCTGTTCAAGCAGGGCGGCGCGCACGGCGGGCATGTGCTGTTCATCCAGGACGGCCGGCTGCACTACGTGTACAACTTCCTCGGCGAGCGCCAGCAGGAGGTGTCGTCGTCCGACGCCGTGCCGCTGGGCCGACATCTGTTCGGCGCCAGCTATTCACGCACCGGGACGGTCGAAAACAGTCACACGCCGCTCGGTGACGTCAGCTTGTTCATCGACGACAAGGTCGTCGGCACGCTGACCGGGGTGAGCACCCACCCCGGCACCTTCGGGCTGGCGGGCGCGGGTATCACGGTCGGGCGCAACGGCGGGTCGGGCGTCTCCAGTCGCTATAAGGCGCCGTTCACCTTCACCGGAGGCATCATCACCCAGGTGACCGTCGACCTGTCCGGCCGACCCTATGTGGACGTGGAAACCGAGATCGCGCTTGCCTTTTCGAGGGACTGATGAGTACCCCGATGCCCGCCGGACCACCCGCGCCGCCGGCACCGGCCGGCGCGCGAGGGCGGCAGATCGCGATCGCGTTCGGGATCGTCGCCTCCCTCGTCGTCATCTACGTGCTGTCGCTGATCGCCGTGCACCTGCTGGCCAAATCGGCGCCCCCGCTACCCGCGGTAGACCTGAGCAAGGTCGAGGCCGAGGACAGCGTCGTGCAGGTGCGGCTGGAGAAGCTGGATACCGTCGCGAACCGGCTGACGGTCAATGTGCTCGTCTACCCCAAAGACACGTTGTACGACAAGAACTTCGGGGTGCTCACGACCGATGCGGCGGTCCGGTTGTATCCCGACAACGACCTGGGTGATCTGCAGTACCCGGTCGGCAAGGCACCCGCACAGGTGACAACCACCATCGAGGCGCACGGCGATCCGGCGAACTGGCCGTTCGACTCGTACCGGACCGGCGTCATCTCGGCCGACGTGTTCACCGGGTCCGGCGCCGGCAAGGAGAAGACGGCCGCGCGCGTCGAGGCGACCGGGGGGCTGGACGGCTGGGATGCCACCGTCACCCGCGTCCACGACGCCGAAGACAACAACCCGGACCTCAAGGACGACGTGGTGATCACGCTGCACCGGGCCAAGGGGCAGCTGATCTTCGATGTCGGCATCTGCCTGGTCCTGATCTCGCTGCCCGTGCTGGCGCTATGGGTCGCCATTCCCGTGGCGCTGGGCCGCACGTCGTTCCTGCCGCCGCTCACCACGTGGTACGGCGCAATGCTTTTCGCGATCGTCCCGCTGCGCAACATCCTGCCGGGCAGCCCGCCGTACGGTTCGTGGGTGGATCAGGCCATCGTGCTGTGGGTGTTGATCGGGCTCGTCACCGCGCTGACGCTGTTCCTGATCGGCTGGTGGCGACAACGCGATCGAAAAGCGCCTACCCGGACGTAGTTGTGCTCATTCGGATTTTGGTGCGTCCACCGAACTGATCGCGTCGACCGCGGCCGACACCCGCGCCTGGAACTCGGGCGACAACGGGATGTAGCCGCTTTTGGCCAGTTCGATCTGGCCGGGGCCGATGGCCGCCTGTAGAAAAGCCTTGACCGCCTTGGCCACATCGAAGGTGGGGTACTTGGAGCAGACGATCTCGTAGGTCGCCAGCACGATCGGGTAGACGTCCGGCTGGGCGGGGTTGTAGAACGACGACAGGTCGAGCACCAGATCGTTGCCGGCGCCGGTGATCCTGGCGCCCCTGATGGTTTTGCCGACGGTGTCGGTGCCGATCCGGACGGGACGCAACGATCTGCGGCTGGCCGGCGTCTTGATCTCGGCCGCGAACAGTCCCTGCTGGAGCGCATACGACAGTTCGGTGTAGCCGATCGCACCCTCGGTGTTCTTCACGGCGGCCGCGATGCCGGTGTTGCCGACGGCGCCCGTGCCGACGCCGCCATTGAAGGCCTTGCCCGCGCCCTTGTTCCACGCCCCGCCGGACGCGGACTGCAGGTAGGCCTGAAAGTTGTCGGTGGTGCCCGAACCGTCGCTGCGGTAGATGACGTGAATGTCCTCGGCCGGCATGGAGGCGTTGAGCAACGTCAGGGCCGGGTCGTCCCAGCGGGTGATCGTGCCGTTGAAGATCTTGGCCAGCGTGGGCGCGTCGAGCACCAGCGAGTCGACGGCGGCGAGGTTGTAGGTAATGGCCAGCGGGCCGAACACCACCGGCAGGTTCCAGGCGTCGGCGCCGCCGCACCGCTGTCTGGCGGTGGCGTACTGCTCACCCGACAGCGGTGTGTCCGATCCGGCGAAATCCGTTCTGCCAGCCAGGAAGTCGGCGATCCCGTTGCCTGACCCGTTGGCGGTGTAGTTCAGGGTCTGCCCGGAGCAGGCCTGGCGATAGGCGTCGACGAACCGGGTCATCGCGTTGGCCTGCGCGGTCGAGCCGCTGGCCGCCAGGGTCTGCTTGCCGCCGCAGTCCACCTTGGCGCCGGCGGTATACGGCAGGCTCGCGGGGGAGTTGCTGCATGCCGAGACCACCAGGGCGGCCACCAGAACGCCGGTCACCGGTGCCCAACGCTTGCGCTGCACAGTCGACATCTACCGCCACCGGTTGAACAGGCAAACAAACTCCGGATGAACTGGTGCGCGCACCGGCTGCGATCGAAGGTTTGCGCGGCGCGGGTCGCGGTGGCCGCCGAGCCCACAAGTTCGTTTCGCTGAACCGGCGCGCGGTGCAGCGGACCCGGCGAAAATTACCTAAACATGACGAATTTTTAAAGTTCGCCCGCGCCGGTGGCGAGTTCGCTAGCATCCGTCCACGAGTGTTCGAGTTCCCACGGAGGTGTGACCGATGTCCCATCAAGCGCCACCCTCGCCACCGCCTCCGGCGCCAGCGGAGCAACCACCCGCGGCACCCGCGTCACCGGCCGAGCCCGACCGGCGCAAGCGGCGCAGGGTCATCGCCGTGGCCGCCGTCGCGGGCTTCCTCGCCGTGTATGTCCTGTCGCTGTTCGGGGTGCACCTGCTCGCGAAATCGGGTGGCCCGCTCAAGCCGCCGGACCTCAACGCCACCAATGACACCGTCGTGCTGGTGCGCCTGGAGAAGCTGGACACCGCCGCAAACCGGCTGACGGTGAAGGTGCTTGTGATCCCCGAGGAGTCGATGTTCGACAAACGCCTGGAGGTGCTCAAGACCGACACCGCGGTGCGCATGGATCCCCCGAACGACCTCGGCGATCTGCAGTACCCGGCCGGCAAGTCACCGGCGCAGGTCGCGACCACCATCGAGGCACACGGCGACCCGAACAATTGGCCGTTCGATTCCTACCGCACCGACGCCCTATCCGCCGATGTGCTTGTCGGCCAGGGTGATGCGCGCCGCTACATTCCCGCGCGGGTGGAGGTCACCGGAGGCCTGGACGGCTGGGACGTCAGCGTTCAGCGCGTCGGCGAGGCCAGCCAGGACTCGGATCGCGCCGACAACGTCGTCATCACCCTGCACCGGGCCAAGGGCCCGCTGATCTTCGACCTCGGGATCTGCCTGGTTCTCTTCGCGCTGCCCGCGTTGGCCTTCGCCGTGGTCATCCAAATCGCCTTGGGCAGAAGGAAATTCGTGCCGCCGTTCGTCACGTGGTTCGCCGCCATGTTGTTCGCCGTCATCCCCATCCGCAACTTTTTACCGGGGGCGCC